>JAQVZT010000286.1 GCA_028708055.1 Methanothrix sp. | reverse complement strand
ACCCTGATAACAGCGTGGTTAGCGGCCTGGCTCTGGGAGATGTCAACCGGGAGCTATTTGATCAGAAGGGCAAAGGGATCGTAATACCCTACCGCTGGGTTATTGCTGTAGGCGATATTGTCATCATCCGGCACTTGACCAGAAATGCAAAGGATCAGCGCAAAGTCGACTAGCTGGGAGATCTACTCCGGCCTGAGTGCTCGCGCGCCGCTGGTGGTAAGAGCCGACGGGAGGGGTTTTAAAAAAGTGCTTGAAGAGAGCACAAAACCCTACGACATAGATTTTGCCCGATCGATGGTCTCCTCTTCAGAGAGGTTTCTTCTCGATTTTGGGCCATCTGCCATTCTGGCATTTACCTTCTCGGATGAGATCAGCCTGGTTTTCCTTGATCTTCCGTTCGCCGGCAGAGTGGAAAAGATAGATTCGCTTGTAGCAGGTTTTCTCTCTGCGGCACTATCCCTGGAGCTTAACAGGCTTGTTTGCATGGATTGCCGCACGATCCCTCTCTGTCCGGATGAGATAATCAAATACCTCGCGGAGAGGCAGGATGAAACCTGGAGAAATCATGTCTTTTCCTACGGATTTCATATGCTGCGGGAAGAAGGCCTGAATGAGGCTCAGGCCATGGAGAAGCTACGAGGATTAAGGGAGAAAGAGATTCATGAGCTTGTCTTCCGGAAGGGCATAAATCTGGCCAGGACCCCTGCCTGGCAGAGGCGGGGCGTGATAGTCTGTCGCAAAGAAGGAAAAGTGGCAACGGATTGGGATGTTCCACTCTTCTCCGCAAAAGAGGGAAAGGCGTTTTTGCGGGAGATAATTGGCTAACCTATGGGCGGCAATGAGGCAGCTTCAGATAGAAGATGATATTGGGCGATGATTCTGGATGAAGATGCCGAAAGATTGATGCTGGACATGGTGCTTGATTCGGAATCCATCATTTATCGCTTTGAGATAGAATGGTGAAGTACTTCTTGATTATCTCTTTGTTCTCAGGCGGAAGGCTTTCAATATAGAGTTCAGAGGGAACTGCGGTGGCGTCTCCTGCCTGTGACTGTGAGAAGACTCGTTCCACTGGCTCAGTATTTCTGGCCAGAGATCCGGCTCCGATTCCCGGATAAAGAACAATTTCCATTTTGTTCTCATTTAGAACGGCGAGCGAGGGATTTCCGAAAAGGTTTCCTGTGAGGTTTATCTCCTGGCCGGAGTTTTGCGCGGAATTTTCATTTTCAAATGCAGAAAGGGCTTTCTCCCTCAGATCGGCAAGGGACTGAAAATCGGAGGGATTTACTATCTCACTCTGCGCCAGGAGAACGGCAGCACCGGATATGATCAAAATGGCGAGCGCTCTGCTGCTTATTTTTCGCGAATTGAGGATATCTGAAGGCTTGAGCTTGCTCAGGCTCTCTTTGATCTCTCCGGCAAGCTCTTGCATAGGCAGAGAATCAGCATCGCGATTGTCATAAGCGGTGCGGGCTTTCTCAGATAGTCCGGTCCCCAGAAGCACAAATAAATCCGCCTTTTTTCGCCTCTTGATGAGCGTCGCTCCAACCAGGCCGATTATAATGCAGATGATCGCGGGAAGCTCTGCGAGCAGGAATACATCCTGGTAATAAAAATTCATTAAACCGGGAAGGCCGATGATCTCTGTCAGAGCATATGCTGCTATGGATATTATCGCAGCGTTGAGCGCCCAAATAGTCTTTTCATAACGCAGGTATGCCTTTGTCAGCCTGCTCAGGGGCTGGAGAAATTCATAGGGACCTTCCACAATATTTATTCCGAGGCGCCAAATAAGTAGTTTTTGCAGGAAACGCTGAAAAGAGTTTATATCACCTGGTCAATAGAACCTCAATGGTTGGCGTCGATGGATTGAGAGAACGGCTATTGCTTGCTCTGTTAGCAATCGCTCTGCTGCCTATGATAATTTTGGGCATCATTTCAGTAGTGGAGATGAATCACGCGGCAGCAGATGTTCAAAGCAATATCACTAGTCTCAGTAAGTCCTTAAACCGTTCCGCATTGGAGGTCGTCCAGGGCGGCGCTGATCAGGAGCAGCTGGCAATCGCGAAGTCCCGCCAGTATGATGAGTTCTTTGGGCGCATTGCTTCCGAAAATGAGCTGATAGCCAGCTATTTGGCTGCCGGGTCCACAAATGAGAGTTGCGTTCCCGCAGGAATATGGGTTGCTCCGATAGACGCCAATCGTACGACTTCAGATATCAGAGATGCTACTATAAGATCGCTATGCGCTCCTGCCAAGATAATGCAGGCGCTTCACAAGAGCCGGTCGCCACAGTATCTTTCTTACATCGGAACTGAGGATGGAGTGCTGGCAGTATGGCCCTACAGCAATAAGACTCTCAGCAATACCGTGCTTTTTGGCTACAAAGATATGCCTTTTTATGCTCAGGCTAAACAAAAGAAGAAGACCATCTGGACCGGGCCATATCTGAATAGCAAGGGAGATTATGCAATTACCGTTACGACTCCATTCTATCGAAATAATAAGTTTGCAGGCATCGCTGGGATGGATGTCTCATTATATCCGATCTACAGCGATCTCTCATCTTTGAAGGGCAGAGGCTATCCATTCATTATAAATTCATCCGGATTGATAATATATCAATCGAATTATAAGCCAGAGGATGATTTAAAAGATCTCTTCATAACGGATAATTTATTCGAATCCAATAATCCAGAGGTCAGGGCTCTGGGCAGAAATATGATAAAGGAGAGTTCCGGCTCCAGCGTGATAGGATTTGAGGATGGGGACGGCTATGTGGCCTTTTCGCGCATAGCCACACTGGGCTGGACCGTGTGCATAGCCTATCCCGCTGAAGAGATGAGCTTGCCTGCTCGATTCATAGATTCTGGCATAAAAAATGTTGCTATGAGCGCAACAGCTGGCCTTTATGATGCGTCGCGAAAGATTTGGCTGTACGCGCTGACCATCTTTGTTCTCACGGTGTTTACTGCGCTTGGCGCGGGATGGTGGATGAACAGGAGAATCGATGGCCAGATAGAATTGCTCTGTAATGCAGCGGCAAAGATCTCTCGAGGCGAGTTTGATGTCAAAGCTGAGACTTCTGGAGAGCTGGCTTCACTGGGAGTATCCTTCAACAAGATGGCCAAGAGCCTGAAGGAATATGCCGGAAGGCGAGAAACTGAACTGGTTTTACAGAGGGCCTCTGATGATAGGGCGATAATGTTGAGGGATATAAAGCAAAATCTGGCCAGCCCGAATGTGCCCCTGGAAGATGAATATGAAATCAGGATTCTCTACTGGCCGTCTGAGACGGATAGTTTTGACTTATATGATATCTCCCGAGCTGGTGATAAGATCGCCTTCCTAATAGCAGAGGTTGGTGGAGATGGGGTTCGGGCAGCAATGCTTGCCGTCATGTCGCTGACGCTGATTCGCTCCTCGCCTGCAAGGCTGGACCCGGCAAAAGCGATCAGCGACCTGAATTCGCAGATAAATCAGTATGGTCATGGAACAAATCTCGCTTGCTTTTATGCGCTGCTTGATTCCGCGAATCATACCATTGAGTATGCAAATGCCGGCTTTAATCCGCTTTTTATTGTCGATCCAAGTGGGATGGTGGACACCTTGGGCGGTGGCGGCATAGCTCTGGGTATGCTCGACAGAATGGATCTCGATAAGACTCTGATACCCATTCAGCCGGGTGATGTTATGGTCATGTATTCAAATGGCGTCGTCGAGCGGGAAAACGGCTCCGGAGAGCAGTTCGGAATAGAGAGGCTAATTGATCTTGTAATAACCAATAGACATCGCTCCGCATCAGAGATCATGATGATTGCAGAAAAGAGCCTTCAGGATTATTCCGCTTCTGAGATTTCGCCATCGGACGTAACCCTGGTAATAACAAAGCGAAGCTGATATTTTGATATTTATCTTTTTTTCCAGCAAATTCTCATGAGCGGTCGGAGCATTCTTTCCTCCTTT
>JAQVZT010000285.1 GCA_028708055.1 Methanothrix sp. | reverse complement strand
ATAGTAGTAAGATGCGAGCGGCCTCTGCTGGAGGAGACCAAGCACAAGATTGCCCACTTCTGCGACGTTCCCATGGAGGCGGTTATCAGCGCCCACACCGCTGCCGACATTTACCGCGTGCCATTGCAGATGGAGGCGGAGGGCCTGGCAAGGTACCTCATGAAGGCCATGCGGCTCTTCCCGCTGGAGGAGAGGAAGGACTGGGATGAGTTCGTGGCCAAGATGGATGCCGCTGAGGGCGAGGTGAAGGTAGCCATAGTCGGCAAATACACAGTCGGCTCGCAGTGCGCCGATCCCATGGAGGATGCGTATCTATCCATCCGGGAGTCGCTCAAGCACGCCGGCATTGAGGCCGGGGTGAAGATCGATGTGCAGTGGGTTGATGCCGAGGAGCTGGAGCACGGCTCGCCGGACATCATCCTGAGGGATGCAGACGGCATACTGGTTCCCGGCGGCTTCGGCTCCCGTGGGACAGAGGGAAAGATCAAGGCCGTGCAGTACGCCAGGGAGATGAAGGTTCCCTACTTGGGATTATGCTTTGGAATGCAGCTGGCCGTGATCGAGTATGCCAGGAACGTCTGCGGCCTGAACGGGGCGAGCAGCACAGAGTTCGGCGCAACCCCGCACCCGGTGATTGCTCTTCTTCCCGAGCAGGAGAAGATCAGGAATATGGGGGCAACGATGCGTCTGGGCAACTATCCGGCGCACCTCTCAGAGGGAAGCCTCGCCCACAAGATCTACGGGACGGAGGATATCGTGGAGAGACACAGGCACCGCTACGAGGTCAATCCCGCCTACATCGACCAGATTGAGGAGATGGGCATGAAGTTCTCGGGCAGAAACGGGGATTTGATGGAGATCTGCGAGATACCTGGCCACCCGTTCTTCTTTGCTTCGCAATTCCACCCGGAGATGAAGTCCAGGCCGGGCAGGCCATCGCCGCCGTTTCTGGCGTTTGTCGAGGCGATGAAGGGGCGGAGAAAATTGTGATTTCGCATTCGATTGGGCAAAATAGCGTCCCTTTCTTTTCAACGATATTTTTATAAAGGAGATTCAACAGTCTCAATCTAATAGAAGGAGAGTATCGCATGCGATACGAGCAAATAAATCTTGACGAACTCAGGAAGAAATACCCCACGTATAAACCCAAGCAACCCTTTGAACACCAGAGAAAGGCATTTGAGGCATTAACTGCATCTTTCAAATTTCCTATTCATGAATACAAAGGAGGATTGCTTGTCCTTCCAACAGGTGCGGGAAAGACCTTCACAGCAGTTAATTGGATCTGCAAAAATGTAATTTCTAAAAAAATAAAAGTACTATGGTTTGCGCAATCTTCATATTTGCTAAATCAGGCAGCGAAGTCATTCTATGATAATGCATTGGAGGCGTCCCCTGCCAGGAAGACATTAAATGTCAGAGTAGTCTCTAGCAGTCCTACGCATTCACCTGCATCGTCAATTGATGCTACAGATGATATATTAATAATAACAACTCAAACGGCGATAATTAACTTTAATGCAAAACCGGAGGATGAATATGGAAACCTTATAGAAACCAAATTTAGAGGATTTTTAAAGTCCAGTTCAGAGTCAGGGCTTTTTATTGTTCTTGATGAAGCCCATCATGCACCAGCATATGGATTCCGCCATCTTTGGGAAAATGTAAGGCATATTATTCCAAATTTTTATATACTAGGATTAACTGCAACTCCAACATACAACGATAATAAGACAAGTGGTTGGCTTTTTAAAATTTTTGATTCTCAGATTTTATCTCGGGCTGAGCAGAGTGAGTTAATCGCACAAAATATACTTGCTCTGCCAAAATATATAGAGAAGCCAACTGGAAAAGATTTTGTTGTAGACGATAAGTTATACGATCGGCTTGTTAGATATCGCAAAGATCTTCCTCTTGATGTAATCAAAAGACTTGCAGATGATTCCGCGAGAAATGATTATATAGTAAACGAATTTGTAACAAATAGGACGGATTATGGAAAAACAATAATTTTTGCTGATCGGGTCGATCAATGCATATACCTTAGAACAAAATTAATAGATAGGGGAATCGATGCAGAAGCGGTATATTCAGATAATGAAATCAAAAAAAGCACAGCAGAACAAAGGAATAAAAGGACACCAACAGAAAATGAGACTATAATAAATAATTTTAAAGAGGGAAAAAGATATGAAATCCTTGTGAATGTTAGAATGCTAACTGAAGGTGTAGATATTCCTGATGTAAAGACTGTTTTTTTAACAAGACAAACAACAAGTTCCATCCTAATGACTCAGATGATCGGAAGGGCACTGAGGGGGAAAAATGCAGGCGGCGGAAATAACAAATCAGAGGCAAATATAGTTTTATTTATCGATAATTGGAAAGGTTTGATTGACGTTTGGGCTCACCCAGGTGGAATTAAAGATGAACCACCAATAATAATAGGTCACAAACCTATTGAATATATTTCTGAATCTATAATTATACAGATTGCTAGACAAATTGAAAGCGGAATGAATTATTTCCCAGAAAAATTTCTATCGTATATACCTGTCGGCTGGTATCAAACAAATATAACAGTTAATGTCAAAGATGATTCAGATTCACCTGATGAAGAGCATAGAGAAGAGATGATATCATTTACAGAATTCGCAATGGTTTATGATAAGAATAAAGAGAAATATGATCGATTCATAAAAGAGATGATTTCTAAAATCCCGGAAGAATGGTCGGATGAGTCCCTTGATGAAAAATCAATATTGCCACAAATAAAAATTTGGAGTGAAAACTATTTTAATCCTGAAATAGATAATATCGGAAATTTATTAATTGGCAATCTGACTAAAATATCGAGGCATATTGCCAAAAATAATGAAGCCCCAAAATTTAATTCATTTGATGATAGGGAAAAATATGACATAGACAGGCTTGCAAAAACATTAATGCAAAAGAATCCGTCAGAACAGCACAATTGCCTCTTGTCAGAATTCGAAAAACCAGGAAGTTGGTGGAAGCTTATCTTCAAAGATTACTATAAATTCAAAACTGCATGTGACGCAGCCATAAACTCAAATCTGTTCTCTGATTGTGGAATTGAGCTGCAAAAAGATTCTGAGATTGATGACATTGAATTAACAGAAGATGAAAAAGAACAAGTTAAGAGAAGAGACAATAATACTTGCTTATGTTGCGAAAAAAATGGAAAGGGGACAAAATTGCAGATTGATCATATAGTCCCCGTTTTTTTAGGAGGTAGGGCAGATGTGGAAAATTCCCAAACATTATGCAGAGACTGTAATAGGATAAAAGGGGTTAATATAATAAATTTCAGAATTAATCAGACGTGCTTGAAAAAACCAAAGGAGCTAATTTTGCAGCCAATTCAGGGGAATGAATATTTAGAGTATTCATTAATTCGTACTATTAACTTTTTTTATCGATGCCATGCAGTATCTCGCCTTGACACCAATAAAAGACGAAATGGAAAATATTATTATGTGTGGAGGGTAGAACTATATCAAGCAAATGATCCTACCTGGCTAATTGAACATAAAAAAGAATTAATATCTTATCTGCGCAAGGATTTCGGCTTGGATTATATTAAAGATATTGAGATAGTTGGAATTAAATCCTGAAAACGGGAAGCCGAAATATCCGCACGGTGATGAAGGCTCTAAAGATCCTCTGGGTGCTGGAATACGATGAGCGGAAGTACCGCAGCGAGCCCAAAACCTACAACTCGAAGATCGGCACGGTGACCGTTCCCGAAGACCGTGGGGAGGAACCTAAACTCCGCCTCTTGCAGTAACCATTTTTAAGAGCAGCCTTCTCGCGTCCAGCATTAACCAAAGGGTTTATATACTATTATGGTTATTACTCTTAGCTATGTCTTACATTGTCAAACAGAAAATCCGGGGTCGAACCTACGCTTATGAGGCTGAAAATTATTGGGACCCTGAAAAGAAACA
>JAQVZT010000020.1 GCA_028708055.1 Methanothrix sp. | reverse complement strand
TTTGCAATATATATTAGCAAAGATTTTATATCGACCATTCTTTTAAGCTTTCTTATGGCATATATTTTAGATCCAGTATTCATGTATTTATCCAGGAACATCGGTAACCACCGTCGAGCATCTGCTTTAGCATCCATATTGATAATATTTTTTATACTAATATTTGTAATATTTGCGGCAGCTGATGCTCTCATAACTGAGATGTCGAATTTGCTGGGCTTGGGTGGCATAGCCTATCTTCAGATACAGGCATCCAATTTTTCCATCGCAATCAACGATCTTTCTGAGATGTACCTGCCGACTCTGGCTGCAAACTATGTGAAGGGGATAGGTGACATTCCCACCGCCCTGATCATAATGGTCCAGCCAATTTTGCAGGACCGCATCATGAGCTTCGCCTCGAACCTGCCAATATACTTCACTCAGTTTCTTCTGGCAATAATCTTCACCTATTACTTCCTTGTTGACGGCAGACGGATAATAGAAGAATTTAAAGAGCTACTTACCGAAAAAGAATTAACTACACATCTTCTTGTCGAGCTGAATCTCATTTATAAGAGCCTCTTCCGGGTTTTTTTTCTAAACTCTCTGCTGATCGGTATCACAGGGGCATTAGGATTTCTCTTGCTCGGCGTACCTTACCCACTGCTATGGGGCATGATAATAGCTGTAGTCGCCCTGGTTCCAATGGTAGGACCAGAATTGATCTTCGGGCCGATTGCAATTTACTATCTGCTGACTCAGGAATATACCACAGGCATAGCCCTATTGGCCTTCGGGATAATCTTCCTCACTGTAATCCCCAATAACTTTGTTCTTCCTCGCCTGGCATCAGCGAGCGCTTCAATCCATCCCCTCATCACCCTCATGGCATTTACGGCACCAGTCTTTGTTATCGGAATAGTGGGCGTGATAGTTGGCCCCGCGGTCTACGGCTTCATACTGGCAGCTTATAGGACAATGATATACTTTAGAAAAGTGACATCTAATACAAATGCTAAAGCTACTCAAAAAACAGATTAATAGAGATTGATTGCATCAAGTCTAAATCGCAGAAATGCATAACCATCAATCTCAAAAATTTTTACCATACCCTCAGAGATACAGGCTTTGTTGACCCCGCTTAAGCTTGGGCAAACACATCCACAACAACCACATTGCTGGGCTGGTTGTTAACCACAAAGTAGAGCATGTGTCTTCCAATCTGGTCGGCATTGAAGTTCATGGTGTTATAACCCTGGTTGAACTGATATGTGCTGTACTTCGAGCTGGTTGTGTCGGTCTGGATCATCTCATAGAAACCGGCAGGTCCTTCAACTGGTGCATAGGCGATAAGCTGCAGCCAGGTTCCAACAGGGCTCACCACATACTGTGTCCAGTTTGTTGCTCCTTGGATCCAGAGATCGTTGGTCTTGGATGGCACGGTTGATGCATACTGGGTGAATGGCAATCCTACACCTGCACCGTAGTACACAGTAGAAGGTGTTTTCTGAGTTATATCGAACCTGGTAGGATTGCTTATTATCCCGCCAACTACAGGTGTACCGGTGGTTGTATAGTACTCTGTGTAGGGAGAGAACGTGGTGTAGCTATATGCTTGGCTGTAGAAGGAACCACCAGTCGAGTACCAGGGGAAGTCAGGGACAGGCGTATCGAGCCACTGTAACATGCCGGCCAGTCCTGGATCGGAATTTGTGCGAGTGTATACTTGGCCCATGTTGGGACTGATCCAATCTCCACTGGATCCCATTTTGCTGTTATTGGAGCTTTCGCCTAGAGGGTCTGACTGTGCGAATGCCTGAGATGCAAGGCAGACGATTACGGTCAAACACATTAAAATTTTGCCATAATTCATGTTTAACACCTACTATTTGCAATTTCACATTCTAATAAGATGCAATCGCATAAAAAGCTTTTGGTATCATGGTATTTAAAGTCCATAAGCTTTACATATATAAAATTGATAAATCAAAATGCAAAATCAAGACGACTACAGAGTTTAATAATGAGTAATATTCTATAAAAATTTGTTGAAACTCTGAGAATAGCAGCTGCGTCTTTCCTGTTCGGTTCAGCTCCAAATTCCCAGCTGCAATGTCGCCATATGGAATGAACCACCAAAGATAAGCGATAATACTGCCAGGATGATGAATACAATTATCAGCCATTTGGCAATATCCATTGATATGCCTGCACCACGTACACCCATTATTCCAAGTATCAGAGCTATTGCAAAGAACACTACTGCCAAATAGAGCAAGTCCACCATTTCTTTACACCACCGAAAAATTGATTATGGTTCTGAAACTGCTTTGTTCATTTCAATGCATCATTCATCATTTTTCCTATTTCGGCTTTTCCCTTTTCAGCATCAGCCTTTGCATGTGCCAATACATTCTCGACATCAGCCTTTGCTTTCTCTGCATCAGCTTTAATGTCAGCCTTTGCATAAGCCGCCTTCTTCCCCAGCTCATCATCATGCCCAAATTTTGCCTTTGCTTTTTCTATATCAGCCTTTACATCCGCCTTTGCATGTGATAGCTTGTTTCCTAAATCGGACATGACTTTCTTAGTATCAGCTTTCGCCTTCTCTAAATTTTCATTTGTCATTTTTTGATTCTCCATTTTATAATCTAAAGTCTAATAGGATGTTATTGGATAAAAAGCTTTTGGTATCTAAATTTTTAGACACGTAAGGTTTTGAAATGCTGAGCTTTGCAATAGTTGACAATTCTCCCTTAAATTCGGCGATTCCCCGCAAATTCTCTGATTACCTGGATCATAAAATAAGTTAATATACAATGTCCAAGACTTCAATCAAAGGAAAATCCAAGTTGTGGCAAAGAGAATCATCCTGAATAGGAGGCAGATGAATTGACTGGCATTGTTTTAACCGAAAAAGATCTGGATGTGGAAGAGAAAAAGGTATTTGGCCGAATCATAGACATGTGGAGCCTGGGAAGCAAGGCTGATCCCTATGCCCAGAGCACCAAGTCAGAAGTCATAAACTACTCCAAGAAGGACGGGCTTTCTGAAGAACAGATATTAAGAGTTTTAGAGAAACTGGTGGATTATGGCCTGATCCACATAGATGAGGTGGATGGCAAAGCATATATCAAGTATAATGTCGACGCGGCCCATATTGTCAAAGAGCTTCAGAAAACCGAATATGTCAATAGCAGAAGGAAGTTCATACCACCTCATCATTGAGATGATGTTTTCGGAGGCTCCTTTTTCCGGTGGCCTCCGAGATTGACCTCTACGAAATGCTCCATTTGATCATCAACCAGGTGTACCGTCTTGTCGCTCTGCGCCAGACCGTCAATCGTCACACCTACCAAGTCTGATCCATTCTCCACTCGCTTAACCGTGATATGGTAAAAAGTCTCACGGTAGCGGTAATGCAGGCGAAACGACTTCCAGCCATCAGGAAGACAGGGGGAAAAGCTCAGTCTATCAACCTCCATCCTCACTCCAAGCAGCGATTCTACGATGAGGCGATACATCCAGCCAGCAGCTCCTGTGTACCATGTCCATCCGCCTCGTCCGGTGTGCGGCACAAGGGCATATACATCTGCAGCTACGACGTATGGCTCAACCCTGTAGACCTCAATCTCTTCCGGGGTCGAGCCATGGTTAATAGGGTTTATAATAGACAATAGCTCCCAGGCTCTGCTGCTGTCGCCCAGAGCCGCAAATGCCATAACTGCCCATATCGCGGCATGAGTATACTGCCCGCCATTCTCCCTCACCCCCGGAATGTAGCCTTTAATGTAGCCGGGATCTGAGTCGGACTTATCGAAGGGTGGCTCCAGTAGTTTTATCAGCGAAGCATCCCGATTGACAAGAAGACGATTCACCTGTTCCATCGCCTCCTTTGATCTTTCCAGATCTGCGGCCCCAGAGAGAACCGACCAGCTCTGAGGAATGGAATCAATCCTGCACTCAGAATTGGCCGAGGATCCGAGTGTCTCTCCGTTATCGAAGTATGCGCGCAGATACCAATGGCCATCCCACCCGAACTCTTCGATCTTCCGGCGCAGATCAGAGGACTCGCTGCGGCATAGACCTGCGAATGTTTCATCGTTGCGCATCATGGCAATTTCTTCGAATTTGCTGAGCACATCATAAAGGAAGAAGGCCATCCAAATGCTTTCCCCCGTTCCCTGGTAGCCAACGCGGTTCATAGCGTCGTTCCAATCTCCCGTCCCCATGAGCGGCAGGCCATGCTGACCAAACTGCAAACTCCTCTGAATGGCTCTAACACAGTGCTCGTAAAGGGATCCCGACTCATCAGACCAGGCCGGCAGATCATAATACGCCTCCTCTTCAGGCCTCAGTGGCCGGCCCATGACGAAGTTGATACGCTCGTCGAGCACACCAATGTCTCCAGTTGCTTTGACATAGCGGTGAACTGCCAGAGGCAGCCAGAGACGATCATCGGAACTATGCGTGCGCACGCCGCGTCCCGATGGCGTGTGCCACCAGTGCAGGACGTCTCCTTCCACGAACTGATGGGCTGCACAGCAGAGGAGGTGATCGCGGAAAAGCTTCGGCTCTGCGTAAACCAGAGCCATTGCATCCTGCAACTGATCCCTGAAGCCGTAGGCTCCGCTTGATTGATAGTATCCGCTGCGCGCCCACATTCGACAGGCTAGTGTCTGATAGAGAAGCCAGCCATTCGTGAGCACATCAAGGGCCTTGTCCATAGTCTCTACCTGCATGATGCCAAGGGTGCGGTTCCAGTAGCTGCAAACCTGCTCCAGTGACATCTGGGCAGGAGCCGACCCGCGAAAACGTTTGATCAGGCGGCGTGCATCTTTCTCATCTCGCCCGGTTCCGCAGGTGAAGACGATCTCGCTCTCCTGCCCCTCAGCCAGAGCGATTTTAACCTGCAGTGCTGCACATGGGTCCATGGCCGCACCGGCTCTGTTGGAAAGTCGTTCTTGTATTAGCGCCGCAGGTCTGACGATGTTGCCGTTTCGTCCCAGGAATTCAGTCCGATCACCTGTGAAGCTGCTTATTTCCATGTTCACATCCATGAACATAATCCTTCCCGGAAAATCCGTGTTGTACGGGTTTCTGGCAAAGAAGGCACCCGTCTTTGCATCAATCTGTGTAACTACATGCATCTGTGTCTTGGAGCGAATCTCTCCCAATAACAGCTCGAGATAATCGGTCACAGAAAGCCGACGGGGCACATCGGACTCATTGCGAACCTTCAGGACGCAAAACTTTATGGGAGCGTCTACTGCCACATATACCCACAGCTCGGATGCAATCCCGTTCTCTTTATGCTCGAAGACGCTATAGCCGAAACCGTGCCTGCAGCTGTAAGGCGTCTTGCCGCGGGCAGGCATGGCAGTTGGCGACCAGAATTCTCCGTTCTCATCATCTCGAATGTAGAGAGCTTCGCCGCTGCAATCGCTCACCGGATCGTTGAACCAGGGGGTTAAACGGAATTGTTGAGAGTTCTCGCCCCAGGTATATGCGCTGCCGCATTCTGAGATCACCGTCCCAAAATAGGGATTTGCAATCACATTAGACCAGGGTGCCGGCGTGGTCTGTCCTGGAGCTATCCTGATTACATATTCGCGTCCATCTTCTGTGAAGCCGCCAAGACCATTAAAGAATATCAGGTCTCCACCTAAAGACTCGATCGCCTTGTAGTTCTCAGACAGCACTGTCTTTTCCGCTTTTAAAAGAGGAACTTCAGGCGAGATTCTGCTCTCACGCTCGAGCTGCTCCTCAAGTGTTCCCAGGTCATCGGTGAATACGGCGTGAGCTGCTGCTTGTATCAGGACTCCCGCTTCGTCTGAGATCTGGTCGGTGTGTATTAAAAAAACACCTCCGGATAGCTTCTTAGCGCAGGTGTCAGTGCTAACAGAGATCTGGCCCATAATCTCATCCTGGAGCTCCTGCCTATAGCCTGAGATTTCTTCATTCCAGATCACCAGATCTACTGCAATCCCCATCATCTGCCAATAGGCGTGAGCCCTCAGGAGCTGATGCGCCAGATCGATGCAAGACCTGTCTTTGATGCGAAGGAGGACAATTGGTATATCGCCCGATATGCCGAAAGCCCACAGGCCGGACTGGCCTAGCCGATTGCTCAAGAGGACGCTGGAGCTTGCGCGCCAGTTTGAGCAAGGATAAATTATTGCGCCGGCAAGACGCATATAAAGACTAATATCGGCATCTGTGATGTTGAGCTGCTGGTTAATCATCTGATTGTGAGTCCAGGCAAGGCTGTGGACGCGTTTTGCCATGCGAACATCACTATATTTATCAATTAGTTCACTGGCCCGCTCTTGGGTCTCTGCCATTCCCGTGATGAAGTTTACCATGCAGGTCTCTCCTGGCTCTATTGTGACAATGCATCTGATGGAAACTATCGGATCCAATACGAAGCCATCAGTATTTGAGAGGCCTATTGCTCCAGTCATTGCCGCAGGATTGGCAACAGTCCTTCCTCTTCCTATGAATTTGGTGCGATCCGTCTCAAAAGAAATCAGGTCTGTATCGACCTTCTCCGCCGCCATCTGATGCAGCATCCAGGGCGTTTCCTCATCCCTGGACCTTTGTCGGCGAGTGCATAATATCGCAGATCTTTTAGGCAGAATCTTTGTCTCTACGAATAGGTTGCTAAAAGCCGGATGGGTTGCATCAGCCGCAGGAGTCGTCAGAACGACCTCTGCATAACTTGTCAGCTCAATCTTCCGTATTATCGATGAGCGATTGGTGAGACTGATGCTTCGCAGCTCGATGTCGTCCTCAGGCGAGACGACAACTTCTGTATTGGCATCAATCCCTAAAGCCTTTGACCAAAGCTGTGCCTTCGATCCCTGGAATTGGGCCTGATAAATCTCTGTATCTTTGCACACAGGCTGATATCCTGCCGACCAGACATCATTGCTGTCCAGGTCGCGCAAAAAGAAGAACTGTCCATCACTGTCGCAGGTAATATCTCCATGCCAACGAGTGATGGCGAGTTCCTTCCACCGGCTATAGCCTGCACCAGTGCCTGAGATCATCACTCTGTAATTGCCATTGGAGAGAAGATGCACATCAGGTGAAGTGCTATTCGGATCATAGACGATCCTCTTGGACTTCTCACTCGCCGTCATGCCTGCTCTCCATATTGATGGCGACGCTTCCGCAGCATGAGGATAGAAAGGCAGGGCAGTGGGAGCCCGTTCCTGAAGAAGAAGGTCCGCGGCCTGGAAGATAAGATTGGCCATAAATCTCCTTTGCATTGGCCGGTCTAATAAAACATAAGCCATAGAGAGAAAGCTCATGCCCTGGTGATGGGACATGAAGGATCGCACAATTGCGCTTCTTTGATCCTGGGTTAGACGTGATGGTGTGTAATCTATGGCCTCATAGAAGCCATACTCTCCCAGATAGCCTTCGCCTGCCATTCGCTGCAGGTTGATGCAACCTTCCAGTGGAGAAACCATCAAGGCCAGAGCTGAGGCATAAGGTGCTATTACCAGGTCTTTGGCCAGACCACGCTTAAATCCAAGGCCTGGAACTCCGAAAGCTCGGTACTGGTAGATCTGATTAATATCTATCAGGTTATAGCCGGATTCCGAGATGCCCCAAGGAACATCTCGTTGTTGCCCATATTCGATCTGCCGCTTGACTGTGCCGAGATAGGTCTGATTGAGAAGGGTGTCCTCATAAGTCGGCATAATCAATAGAGGCATGAGATACTCGAACATGGTCCCACCCCAGGAAAGCAGAGCCTGCTCTCCGCCTGCTGTGGTGAGCATGCGTCCTAAAGCAAACCAGTGCTCCTGCTTAAGTCGCCCCTGAGCAATTGCCACATAGCTGCACAGCCTCGCCTCTGATGCTAAGAGATCATAGCAGTTTTCATCGCGTTTGGAGTCGTCTACATTGTAGCCGATAGCCAGAAGCCGACGCGATTTATCGAATAGGAAATCATAATCTATATCCGCTAGTTCGCTGCAATCGATTGATAGCCTCTTTATGAAGTTAATCCTCTCGACAGCGCGTTTTTCCGCTTTAGCTATTTTTTGGCCAAGATCTTGCAGCCAATTTACTTCATTTTGCCGGTCAACGTCACAATACCAGCTGCTGATTTGATCTACGAGGGGCATAAATTTCCGAGCAGTCATTGGAATGTCTCGCAGCAATGGAATTCCAATAAGTCCGAGCAGCTCGGCTTGCAGCTCTGAGGACTGTATCGAGCCATGCGCCGGTAATTGCGCTGGGAGAGGGTGCTCCTTAATCCACATAGGCAACATGAGCCAGGGTGCCATGCTGATCAGATCCTGCAGATGGTCCCGAAGCTGCATCTCATAAGATCCTGTCCACCATAATAGATTCGCGTCCGCTTCGAAGCCCAGCCGGTCTGCCATCAACGATACGGCCTTTGCCTGTCGGTCCAGCAATTGCCACGCTGCCGAAAGATTGCTGGGAGGCTTCTCCAGCTCCGTACAGAATAGAGCGATCTGCGCAAGCATCTGTGAGGGCTCATTTCTCCCTGGGTCCCTGTCTTCAGACTCGGCAGCAGCTTCTCTAATTATCTGCAGCGTATCCTGAAGACCGCTAAACACCTGTTCCGGCAGGATTTTCTGGTCTATAATTTCGATTTGCCCCTGCTGCAAAGTTAACAGATGACCTGCCAGGTTACCGCTATCGACAGTCGAGATGTACCTTGGAGCCATTGGCTCTAGCCGTTTGATATCGTACCAATTGTAAAAGTGGCCCTGAAACCGTTCCAGGTTTTTCATTGTCTGAAGAGCAGAAGCGTTCCGATCTATCAGTTTTCCTGCAGAGATATAGCCGAAGTCGTATGCTGCCAGGTTTGCCAGTAGAGACAAACCCATATTCGTAGGTGAGGTGCCGTTTGCAATTACTGAACGCGGGTCCTCCTGGTAGTTGTCCGGCGGAAGCCAGTAGCTTTCCGGTCCCACGAACGTCTCGAAGAACTTCCATGTCATGCGAGAAAGCTTGCGCAGGAATCGCGTTTGATCCTCGCTGAGTTTTGCTTTAGGTAAGGCAAGAGGCAAGCTTATCCACCAGGCCACAGCAGGTGCAAAGCTCCAGGATAGCAGCAGCGGCCAGACAACGTAAAGAACATCAGGACGTTGGTACAAAAGATAAGATATCATGGCAACAGCGAGCGCAGGGGCTATCCACATCGACTGGTAGAACCCTGGCAGATTGTTCTTCCCACTGTTCTTAGAGCTGCTTGAAGAGTTCCACTCAAGTAGCCGCTTATGTGTGAATAGCATTCGTCCACCGGTGCGCACAACTGCATCCAGGCTGAAGAATGCCTCATAAGGTATCAGGGTCAGGCTGAGGGCGGCCTGAGCCAGGTATCTGACAATTGCTTTACCGGCAAAATGCAGGTGCTTGTCCATGGGCAGATTTGCAGATTTATTGAGGGTCGCTCGGATACAAGCGAGTAATGGTAAAGCCAGAACTGATCCTACTGCTACAATAGTCCAGAACAGTGGATTAGAAAGCAGCAGCCAAGCCGATAGCAGAAGCAAAATCTGAGCAGGTGTAACGAGGCTGCGCCGGAGGTTGTCGAGAATCTTCCATCTGGATAATGCTGAGATCGGATTGTCCAGAATCAAGCCACCTGGGCCCGGTACCCTTGTTAGCAGCCAGCTGGCAATCTGCCAGTCTCCTCTGATCCATCTGTGCCTGCGCTTAACGTCTGTTGTGTAACGGTAGGGATACTCCTCATAAAATTGTACATCACTGACCAATGCCGCTCTGGCGTAGCTGCCTTCCAGAAGGTCGTGACTTAAGATCAGGTTATCTGGGAAACGACCACCAAGAGAAAGGGAGAAGGCGTCTACGTCGTATATGCCCTTGCCGGTGAAGGAGCCTTCCCCGAAAATGTCCTGGTAGACATCCGAGACCTCCCTCGTGTATGGATCGATCCCCGGCTCGCCCCCAAAGAGCTTGACAAACCTGGATCGATCTGCCTCAGGCATATCTGAGCTCAGGCGTGGATGAAGTATGCTGTAGCCCTCAACGACATATTTCTTATGCTCGTCGAACCTGGGGAGGTTGAGCGGATGGGCCATGGTCTCCACCAGCATACGGGCAGAGTTGTAAGGCATCATGGTATCTTCGTCAACTGTGATGACATATTTTACGCATGGCAGAATAGATAGGTCGCCCACGATCGAAGAGAAGCTATTTTTGGGTCCGCCTCGCAGTAACGAGTTGAGCTCTCCGAGTATGCCTCTTTTTCGCTCATAGCCTCTCCAGATCTCCTCCTCAGGGTCCCAACTGCGCTTGCGAGGAAAGAGAAAGAAGATATTATCATGATACTTTTTATTCAGAGAATCGATCCCCTGAAGAGCCAAAAGCAAAAGATCCTCGTCCTTGGGCACAATCTCTTGCGGTGCATCTCCCAGATCGGTAAGAAGACCGAAGTGGAGGTTTTTCTCCCGGTTCGCCAGGTATCGAACCTCTAGCCCTTCCAGCAGATCCTCAACTTTTTCGATGCTCGTCAGGACTGATGGCACCACTACCAGCGTTCGCAGCTCCTCTGGAATGACAGAAGAGAAGTCCATCCTGGGAAGTGCATGAGGTCTGACCAAGAGAGTCGCCAACCAATTAACTAGGCCGACCGCAGGGCTGCTTATGCATATAACCAAAAAGACAGAAGTCAAGAATAGCATTTGTCTGTCGGATCCTGGCTCATTTGCCAGGCTCATTATCGCAGCGGAGGTGACTGCTGTGACCAGCGTTATCGCGCCCAGATAGCAGAGCAGAGGGAACTGATAAATGGTTCTGCTAAGCGATTCTTTCAGCGGCAGGCTCATTCCTGCAGCCCTTTCCAGCTCAGGCAAACCCTTATCTATCAAATAGAACCCAACGTGTGCACTTCGATCTTCGGAACCCTTAGCCTCAACATTTTTCCGGGCAAGTCTTACAGCTAAAAGTGCCACTTCTTCTTCCGAATGCGAACTTTGCTTTGCGATCCGTTCAACAGAGTGGCGGTAACGGTCTCTAGTGGCGAAATCCATCTGGCTAAATGTGCCAACAAAGTCCATGTTCAGTGCCTTCTCGACAGCACTGGTTTCTTCTACAAACTCTCTCCAGTCCATAGACTCAAGAAAACGAAAGCTTTTGATATTGTTGCCCACAGAGACTTTATCCGCGGTCTCTTGCTGAATATCCTCCTGGACCATTTGACCGATGGTCTTTCCTTTTTCTGATAAACGCTCTTCAATCCATATTAGCGGGAGTGACAGGGCATGGCTATGTCCCTCCAACTTCCGGGCAAATTCCGCAACAAAGGCACAGGTCATTGGTGGCTCCGATCTGGCCAGATCAGCTACAACAACGATCATGTTCTTTGGCTCTGTATCCGCTGTCGTAATTACCCGATCTACCCAGTAACCTGCCAGATTGCGGTCAATCCGGATCTTAGCGATTCGCAAAGAAATTCGCCTCAGGTTCTCGATAAGTGCCAGGCGGAGCATGATGGCAACTGCCCAAAGCTCGCCCAGATTAAGAATCGTTTTCGACTGATATGCATCCACGAAGGTTCTCAGGCTTTCTTCATCCACCTGACCGTCGACATGAAGGATCAGTTCTTTAGCAATGTCATAAATGCGTGGGTATCCAGCCAGCGGTCCTTTGAGCATATGGGGCAGATCTTTGCTGTAATCTTTTGGCAGATGCAGTTTTGCCATGCGAATCTGCTCTTCTATTTTGTAGAAGTTGTCAAGCAGCCACTCAGACGCTGGCGAAATCCGCTGGTTAGATGCTTCGGCCTCTGCTAGCAGCTCGTTTGCCTGCAGCAGGATCGCTTCATTTTCAGAGAGCCTTGGCAGTAGCAGGTCCCTGCCGGGCATTGGATCAATCACATGGCGTTCTGCCAACGCCTTAGCATGTTGCATCAGTTGATCTGTGGTAAACAATTCAGATCGTAGAGGCTGCTCAGAGCTGTATTGACTTAAGAATGCATTACTGTCAAGGCGCACCTTGAGACGGTTTAATGTCCTATGAATTTGATTTTGGCTCAGAATCAATTTCTCGATACCTATTTTTCTTCAATATTGTTGAATATCAGCTAGACTGCTATTTTTATCGAACGAAGACATGATTTAGCATACGGGCAAAGGCTGCGGCGAAGGTTGCCTCAAAGCCAGTCGTAGTGCTAGCTTTAGACGTAGTTTTAGTCGCAATTGCTGGCTCTGGGGGAGAGGCTTTTCGCTGTAGTTATTAGATCTGGCCAAATCTGCAGCTGCAATTATGGTCATCGGCATTACCATAACAATAGCCATGGCCAATAGTACTTTTTTCATTATCAAGACCTCATCTCGTTCCATCTCTCTGAATCACGTCTATGCAATCTCAAAGATGGATTCAATTAGGATGTTATTGCATAAAAAGACGTTGGTACCTAAATGTTTGGATAGATAAAATTTATACGCAATAATTATCGTTATGGTGAGCAACATTAAAAAAATAATAATGATATTATCATAATCGAGGGGAATTATTTGGATCTCATATACCGCACTGGAGCTAAGTGCCGAATTCGAGCTTTAAACTCCTCTCTGCCAAATACGCCCTCGCCTTCTCGGGATCACAAGCCAGTTCATCAATTCGTCTCTCCGACATCTCCAAGAATAGATCGTCGACCGCAGTCTCTTCATCTCTCTTCAGCCACCAGGATAGACAGATTTCGGCGGCTAGCCTGCAGGCATCCTCGTCCGCCAAATTGAGAGACGAGCAGAACGTCTCCCCCACGCATGCACCCATTGATGCTCTAGTACAAAGATCACAGGTCATTTCGGCTCCTTCTTTTAATTTATGGCACTTATTGGGGATGAATTTCTTTCGAGAAGATCGCGCAGTCTTTCATAATCTTCCACAGGAAAGCGGATCGATATGGATAACGCAATTGAGCACAATAGGGAGGCATTCAATCCAATGCAACCATCTTCTTCGTCGATATATTCTCTGGAATCATGTGGATGAGCCGTGTATTGCCAGCCACCATTTGCACCTCTTATTCTGGAGTAAAGCCAGTTGTCGGCTTTTGGGTTGTTGATAGGGTCAAGACCCGATACTATGCGCGTTAAAAAGGCTTCTGCATCTTCTGCTGCCAGAAACTCAATCCATATTATGCCCGGCCTATTTTCTTGACATGAATTAGTGGTGACGATGCCGCAGTTCCAGATAATTTGTAGCAGTGGAGCTATTCCTTCGTCAACGTTGATCACCATGTTTGATGCTGGATTGAGAATTGCGGTCTGCTTGTGCTCAGTCAAATTCTCTTGCTCCTTTTCCGTCCCCTCCGCGCTGGCACGATATCCTTACAGTTTTGCTGAGGCGAAACTGGAAACTGCCAAAAATTTAAAAAACTATAGGGCCAAATATTGCCCCACATAGCCATTTCATGGATTGAATATTTAATTCCAAATCAAATTGATTAGTATCTTCCAGGTGACCTGGCAGGTCTGTGCTTCTGGTAGCACTCGCTGCAATAAACCGGCCTGGACCCATCCGGCTTGAATGGGACCTGGGTTTGCTTGCCACATTCTGAGCAAGTTACATCTGTCATTTCTCTTGGACCGCTATTGTAGCCGCCTCTGCTGCTATCTCTGTTTTCATATTTTCTTTCAAACATTTAATTCACGTACCTTTTTGAATCGATTCAAAGAATCGAATCTCGCTACAAAAATCATCTCAACAAATCTCTTTGAATCGACGGAAATGCAACACTTTGTGATAGACTTACTGGATGATATAACTGTCGGTTGAAATAACCTGAATAGGCGAAAAATAACGGGGCAAAAAGACTATGAGGCCTCCTCCTTGATGGCCTTTGCCAGTCGAGTTATGCCCTCGAAGATCCTTTCTTTATCCGAATTGGAATAGTTCAGCCTCATGGTATTGCTTCCGCCGCCGTCTGCATAAAAGGCCTGGCCGGGCACGAAGGCCACCTTATCCTTGATGGCCCTTTCGAAGAGATGGAGTGAAGACATGCTCTCAGGCAATGTCGCCCAGAGGAACATTCCTCCCTCGGGCCTCGTAAAGCTGACATCCTCCGGGAAGGTCTCCTCCATTGTATGCACCATGAAATCCCTTTGATCCTTGTAGGCTCTCCTGATCTTGGCGATGTGCCTTTCTATGTCGCTATCCATCAGGTACTGATGCAGTATCCTCTGGCAGAGATAATTGGAATGCAGGTCTGAGGCCTGTTTGGCAACGATCAGCTTTTCCATTATCTCCTCGCAGGCACAGATCCAGCCCATGCGGATTCCCGGTGCCACGATCTTGGAGAAGGAGCCGAGCAAGACCGCGTTCTCGCCCAGATAGTTTTTCATCGAAGGGCCGTCCTCGCCTATGAACCTCAGATCGCCATAGGGATTGTCCTCGATGAATACGGTTCTTCTCTCGCTCAGCTTTTCCGCCACTGCTTTGAGCTTATCCCGGGAATAGGTAATGCCGGTGGGATTCTGGAAGTTGGGGACAGAGTAGAAGAGCTTGCTTTCGTCCTTGCAGAGTGTCCGCTCCAGCTCCTGCGGATCGATTCCGTCCTCCTCCAGTGGCACAGAATGAAATACAGGCTCAAAGAAGCCGAAAGACTGAATTGCCGCCAGATAGGTGGGTCTCTCCAGGATTACGCCGTCGCCCTTATTCAGGAATACCTTTCCCATGAGATCGAGAGCCTGCTGAGAGCCGTTGGTGATCAGGACCTCAGAAGCAGTTGCCTTTACGCCCTTTTTGGCGTACCTTTCCGCGATCATCTCTCTTAATGGAAGGTAACCTTCCGTTGTGCTGTATTGCAGAGATGCTTCGCCACACTGGGAAAGAACCTCTTCCGCTGCATGCGCGACCTCCTGCACCGGGAAATATCTGGGATTGGGAAGCCCTCCTGCAAAGGATATAATTTCCGGGTTCTCAGTCACCTTGAGAATTTCCCTTACAAACGACCTATGGACAGAACTCATTCTATCTGCAAACAATCTTGTCATCTGGTTTGTCTCCTATTCTATCGCCCCGGCAAAAAACGCCCTCACGGAGACTCTCTCTGTCAGGGACGGAGTCGAAAACTCTCTATCAGAATATCTCATCCGGGTTAACCCTTGCGGGCGGATTAATACATCTATTAGCTACATTCTCTAAACTTGACTTAAGATAATGTTATATCTTCTCAGCGAATGACAGGCAATTTCATGCCAGGCAGAGTCTCGTTCAGTTACGCTTTTCGCGGCTCGGAAAAACCGCTTATTGGAAAGACGATCGGGGAAATGTTCGATGAAATTGCAGAAAAATATCCGGATAATGATGCAATTGTATCCATCCATCAGGGGACGCGATACACATATCGCCAGTTGCAGGAATTGCTGAATCGCGCCGCAAAGGGTTTCATCGCCTTGGGCCTGAAGAAGGGTGATCGTCTGGCGATTTGGGCCACGAACCTGGCCGAATGGATTATCACTCAGTTCGCCACGGCAAAGGCAGGCATCATCATGGTCAACATCAATCCTGCCTACCGGACGCACGAGCTGGAATACGCCCTGCGCCAATCGGAGGCTCAGGCCCTGCTGCTCATGGACCGCTTCAAGACCTCAGACTATGCAAAGATGTTCTATGAGGTTTGCCCGGAGGCCATAACTGCTCAGCCGGGGAAGATTCACTCAGAGAAACTGCCATTTCTGCGTACGGCAGTGATGATCCGGGGCGAAAAGCCGCAGGGCATGTGGTCCTGGGATGACGTTCTGAAGATGGGCGATGAGGTGCCTGATGAGATTTTAGAGGAGCGGGAAGAGAGCCTGGACTTTGATGATCCCATAAACATTCAATATACATCGGGCACAACCGGTTTCCCCAAAGGCGTGGTGCTCACCCATCATAATATCCTGAACAACGGCTACTTTATCGGCGAATGCATGAAATTCACAGAGAAAGACCGGCTCTGCATACCGGTGCCGTTTTATCATTGCTTCGGAATGGTGCTCTCCAATATGGCCAGTGTGACTCATGGAGCCGCAATGGTCCTGCCCGCTGAATACTTTGATCCGGTCTCTGTAATGTCGGCCATCGAGAAGGAGCGGTGTACAGCGGTTCACGGAGTTCCAACCATGTTCGTCGCCGAGCTTGAGCACCCCGATTTCTCGAAATACAATTTCTCAAGCCTGCGCACCGGAATCATGGCCGGGTCGCCCTGCCCAATCGAGTTCATGAAGAAGGTTGCAACGCTCATGAACATGCGAGAGGTGGTTATCACCTACGGCCAGACTGAGGCTTCGCCCGGCATCACCATGTCATCCACTGACGATTCCCTGGAGCAGAGGGTTTCGACCGTCGGCAGGCCCATGCCCCATACTGAGATGAAGATCGTGGAGCCGAAGACCGGCAAGATGGTCCACCGCGGAGAGACAGGAGAGATATGCGCTCGCGGCTACATGATCATGCGCTGCTACTACAACAATGAGGTTGCTACCGATCAGGCCGTGGACAAGGAAGGATGGCTGCATACCGGCGACCTGGGAACTCTGGATGATGAGGATTACTGCAAGATCACAGGCCGGCTCAAGGATATGGTCATCCGGGGCGGGGAGAACATCTATCCCAGAGAGATAGAGGAGTTTCTCTACACTCACCCGGCAATAAGCGATGTTCAGGTCATTGGCGTGCCTGACAAGAAGTATGGCGA
>JAQVZT010000284.1 GCA_028708055.1 Methanothrix sp. | reverse complement strand
GGCCTCAGGTTGACAAGATGAGGCGTCTCTCGGCTCAGCTGGTCAAAACGCTCGATGTTCAGATCCAGGCCGAACTCCGCAGCTATGGCCATTACGTGCAGGACGGTATTTGTGGACCCACCGATGGCCATGTCCACCCGGATGGCATTGTCCAGAGAATCGCTTGTTACTATCTGCCGGGCGGTGATGCCCTGCTTCACCAATTCCATGATCTTCATGCCGGAGAGCTTTGCCAGGCGCATCTTTCGCGCGTCTACCGCATGAGTGGTGGCGCAGCCGGGCAGTGACAGGCCCATGGCTTCAGTGAGGCAGGCCATGGTATTGGCAGTAAACAGGCCGGCGCACGATCCCGCGCCCGGACAGGCCATCTCCTCCAGGGCTTCCAGCGTCTTGCCTCCTGCCTGCCAGCCCTCAAAGACGTTGATCAGGTCCAGCTCTTTGTCGCAGGCAAAGCCGGGCATCATAGGCCCGCCCGTAATCATGATGGTGGGCAGGTTCAGCCTTCCTGCCGCCATGATATGGCCGGGAACTATCTTGTCGCAGGAGGGAATCATTACCAGTCCGTCGAGCTGATGGGCCTCTGCCATGATCTCAATGGAGTCTTCGATCAGCTCGCGACTGGGCAGCGAGTATCTCATGCCTCTATGGCCCATAGCAATGCCGTCGCAGACGCCTATGGTCTGAAATTCGAATGGAACGCCTCCGGCGGAGAGTATGCCCGCTTTTACGGCTTCTCCCAGTTTGTCGAGATGGATATGCCCGGGGATAAAATCGTTAAACGAGTTGACAACTCCAATGAAGGGACGACGGATCTCTTCATCGCACAGGCCTGTGGCCTTTAAGAGAGCCCTGTGAGGCGCTCTCTCTCTGCCCACTTTGGTGACATCGCTCCTCATTTGATAACCTCACATCCGGGTTCTGCTGCTACTTCTGCGCTTAAGTAGTTGCTCCCGCCCAAAAATCATCCCGTCCTATAAGTTAAATACCACAGAATACTAGCCGCCAGGGGTGGAAAAAACCTTGGATGCTTATTCGTTGTTTCTGATATTTCTTGCCATCTACATTGCGGTCTTGCTGGGCATCGGCGTATATTCTTCCCGGCAGCAAAAGTCTGTAACCGACTTCTGGCTGGCAGGAAGAGAGCTTGGCCCGATTACCATTGGATTTTCCGCAGCCTCCGCATGGATCACGGCGAGCGCGCTGCTTTTAGCCACGGGGCTCTTTTTGCTTATAGGGGTGGGATCGATATGGATCTGGGTCTTTCCCAATGTCGCCGGGCTCCTTATAATCGCCGCGATCTCGGGGAGGATCAAGAACATTCCTGCTTTAACCCAGCCTGAGCTTATGGAGATCAGATATGCTCCCATGATCAGAGCCCCGGTGGCCCTGGCGGTCACTATTATGATGATACTCTTTTCGGTGACGGATTTCATCGGATTCAAGCTGGTGCTGGGCACATTCTTCGGCATCGACCCGTTTTATGCCGTGACCCTCATGGCAGTCTCGGTTGCTCTCTATGTCAGCGTAGGGGGCTTTCGCGCCGTGGTCTGGACCGACATCCTGCAGTACCTTCTTTTAGCCGGCCTTGCCGTTTACGTGGCGGTGCTGGCTCTGGATCTGTCCGCAATCAAAGGAGTGAGCCTGCCGGTCGCGGCGGCCTCCCTGGGCGCAGAATGGTGGGATCCGTTTATCCTGGGCGGCCTCCTGGGAGCGCTCGTCTTTTTGGTTGCCCTCCTGCCGGGCTGGGTGGCAGAACAGGACCCCTGGCAGAAGATCTGGGCGGCGCGCGATGGGCGGTCCGCGAAGAGCGGCCTGGTTCTGGGTGGTCTACTGCTGGCTCTGGTCTACCTCTGCTGCTTTCTCACTGCCATCGGCCTTTCCGTTCTCTATCCACGACCTGCAGGCGAGGTTGAGGCGGAGATGCTCTATCTCAGAATCATCAGCGATAACGTCCCCGGATGGCTTCTAGCCCTCCTCACCATCGGGTTTGCTGCTGCATCCATGTCCTGCACCGACACCTTTGCCACCTCTGCTGCCTCCTGCATCTCTCGCGACCTGGTGCAGCGGCACCTGCGGCCCGCTGCCACCATGAAGGAGATGCTGATCATCAATAGAATTCTGGTCATCGTCATGATCGCCATCTCGGCGTCTATCGCTCTGCATGCAAGCAGCATCGTCGATGCGGTGATCATAGCGACGGTGATCGGCACAACATCTTACTTCTTCCCCATCATCGGCGGGCTGTACTGGCGGCGCGCAAACCGGTGGGGAGCAATGGCAGCGCTGATCGCGGGCGGCGGGACGCAGATCCTCCTCGTCTCCTATGAGCAGTTCTGGCTCAGGCAGCCGCTGGATAGCATCTCGCCCTATCTTACTGAGCATGGTGTTCTGGTGGGCCTGATCCTGAGCGCTCTATTTTTCGTGGGGGTATCGCTGGCCACAAAGCCTGAACCCGATATTCACCTCGTGCCATTTTTTCCCGAGATTGCAGAGACCGTCTTTTGTCGCGACCTGCCGGGAGTAGACAGAAAAAGCAGCCTCTACCAGAATATCATCTCCCAGGTAGACGAGAAGATCGCAGGAGAGAGATCTCATCTCAACCTGGCCGTCGGCCATACAGCCTCTGGCGGGTCCGGGCAGGAGGACCGAGGAGCGAAGCTGCCCTGGGTGCGGTTTGTGGAGATGATCACGCAGAAATATCCCGTCTGGTTTACTCCCACAGGAAGCCACATCGTCTACCGCCTCTCTCAGGCGGATATGCTGGCCTGTGTAAAGATGGTGCGCGGCGATGGGAGCCACATCTGGCTATCTGCTGAACCCAGGATCGAGCAGACGGATAGGATGAAGGACGAGCTTTTCCTGGCCTACGGGGAGATAGAAGAGGCTCTTTCTTCTCTGGGCATGAAGGTACGATGAAAGAAGAAATTATGGTGGCCGTGGTGGGAGCAGGTCCGGCGGGCAGCACTGCCGCTGAGACGGTGGCAGCTTCGGGCATGGAGGTCCTGCTGGTCGACAGGAAGGGCGAAATTGGAAGCCCAGTGCAATGCGGCGGATTTCTCCCCGAGGCATTCGAGCTAGAGGGGCTCATGCCCCGCGCCAGATTGCCCCAGACGCTCAGGGAGATTCCGGAACGCTGCATCCTGCATCGCACGGAGCTGCAGCGCATCTATTCGCCTTCCGGGGAGTACAGGCAGTTTGCAGTGGCGGGCCGGGTTCTGGATCGGCGGGCATACGATCGCTATCTTGCTGGCCGGGCGGCGAGCGCCGGAGCCAGAATTCTGCCCGCGACCCGTGCCCGCCTTGAGAATGGCATGATGCACCTTTCCGGCCACTTCCGCGGCAAGATCAGGCCGCAGGTGATAATAGGGGCAGACGGCCCACGTTCGGCAGTATCCCGTTCGATGGGAAACCCTGCGCAGGAGACCGGCATCTGCCTGGAATATGAGATGGCCGGCGTGAACATCGACACCAAAGCCGCGGAGATGTACTTCTCCGCTCATTATGCTCCGGGCGGCTACGCCTGGATAATTCCCCTCAGCCAGGACACGGCCAATGTGGGAATCGGGGTGCGTTTCACTTACATGTCCGGCCAGAAGCCTTCCGCGATACTCGACAGGTTCATTCGCGAGCATCCCGTAGCCGCGGAAAAATTGGCCGGCGGGCAGGTTCTGGCAGTCATTAGGGGACTGGTTCCCTCGGGCGGGACCTGCGGCTCCATCCAAAAAGGCAATATGCTCCTGGCGGGAGACGCCGCTGGACACGTCATGGCTACCAGCGGCGGAGGCATACCACTGGCCGCAGTGGCGGGAAGAGTTGCAGGAGAAGCGGCAGTTGCTCATTTGCGAAAGGAAATGGATCTTTCCGGCTACGTGTCGCGAATTCGCGAGGAGTTTGGAGCGCAGCTATCGCGATCGGTCAGGATAAGAAAGATGGTGGATGTAGCTATGAAGAGCGACCGGCTTATGAATGCCCTCTTTGCCGCT
>JAQVZT010000283.1 GCA_028708055.1 Methanothrix sp. | reverse complement strand
TGCCCAGGTTGATATCGTTCTGAGTTGTCGTCTCTTTGTCGCATTTCACAAAATAGGCCTCTTTGGGAGTTGTGCCCTGGAAAGCTCCCTGGCGGAAGAGGTTATGCATGAAAGCGCCTATATTGAGTCTGATCTGGGCCCAGAGAGGCTCGTCATTGGGCTCGAAGACCACCCACTGAGTCCCCCGGTAGAGGCTCTCCTCGATGAAGAGGGCTGTGCGCCGGACTGGTATGTACTTCCATTCCGAGGCCAGGCGGTCGTCTCCTTCGCGCGTGCGTGAGCCCCAGACCACATTGCCGACCGCTGGCATGTTCCGCAGGCAGTTTATTCCCAGCTGATTCAGCAAGCCATTCTCAGCATCGGTTAACTGCACGCTCAACTGAGGGACGCCCACCAATGTCGCTTCGGTGCCAGCAGGTGCTTTCCAGACTCCGCGCTGCGTATCGGTTCTGGCGAAGATTCCAGCAACGGCTCCGCAGGGAACAAACTCCTCCATCTGGTTATCGCTCAAAGGATTGGGCTGGACTAAGCGAGGGAAGAATAGAGCCGCATTCTTACTGATCATTCCTGCCTCAGTTTTGATGCCATTTTTTGCTGATTCCATGCTTGCCCAGGAAGCAGGGGAGTCGATCAACAGCATGGCCCGATGATCCTGGCAATAGGCGATGGCCGAATTGATGAGGTCGGTGCTTGCATTATTTTCGTTATTGTATGGCGGGATGCAGAGGAGGTTGAACAGGTCAATATCCTGCAAGGCATAAAGGCCTTGCTTGGCTTCCTGCTTTCCCGGACCGGTGAAGTCATCCTCTTCCAGCTCATCCATGCCATCCCAGGCCTTGACGTCGACTTTGCTGCAGGTGGCGGTTGGATTGTCGCTCCATGGATCCTGCCCTGTCGCGGGCTTGGCATGCTCATCAGGTCGAGCGTCAGGCAACTTTTCTTTTACACGGACCAGATTTGACTCATTCTCCAGCACTTTGTCCACCCGGCGTAGATGCCCTGGTGCTATGGATACATTGCGGAATATCTCAACCTGGCCGGTCCCTCCGTCTCGGATAGAGAGATTGAAGAGATTGGCAGCATCCTCCCCTTTCACATTATGATCTATGCGAGCGCGCAGATCATTGCCCCAACTTCCTTCATTGGCTGCCTCCAGGATGAGACCGTTGGAATCCAGCACTGACCTGGTCTCTGGTGTTAGTTCGGCAACAACACTGCTTATAGCATCTAGAACCTGCTGAGCTTTGGCACCATCGCCTTCTGCTGCTTCCTTTACAGCAGCATCGACGAGTTCAGCCGCGCTTTTGCGCGGCTCAGTCTCATTCTTATCATTTTTTAACTCATTGCTTGCAGCATCAGCTACTGTCTTTGCCGTGGCTATCCCCTTCGCTGCCTCAATTGCGGCTTCAACCACATCTTCTTTTCTGCCACCACTCTTTGCCTTTTCTGCAGCTTTGGCGACGAGATCAGCCGCGCTTTTGCGCGGTTCATTCTTATTCTTTTCATCATTTGCCTCTTTGAGTGCAGCCACATAAACGCTTTCTGATGTGGCATTATTATTCTTGCACGCAGTTTCAGCGGCTTCGACAACGGCAGCGGCTGCTAAACCCGCTTCTGCAATTGCATCATTGGCGGCTGCATACATATCCAGTGCAGCTTCCATTTCTTCAGTCTGATTATTGAAGAGACGCACTATGATTGCCTGGCTGCCGCCATTCAAATAAAAATCACGTACGGCAAAGCCAAGCTTGCTTCTTTTCCACAGACCACCAAAGATCCTTTCGAAGTCTCCAAAGCTGTTTATGGTTACTGCTTTATTGGATGGCCCGCGCACAGTTCGGCCGATGAAGGCAGTTATCGATGTGGCGACTCCTGTAATGGTGCGGACGCCGCTCGATATCTCCTCTATGTACACGCCGGGGTACGTTAAAGATTCAGGCATCTACAAATTCCTCCTCATTTTCTACAGTGCTAAAAGCTGGTTTTTCGAATGTCCAGCCAAATTCTCATGCCAAGGGCGCTCACCAAGATCCAAAGACCAAAGATTAGCGACCTTTTCGTATCTCTTATGTCGGGAGCAGAAGAATGTATGATATATTGATAGATCGGCTTAAAATCCATCTATGAGCCATTCACATTCGCGTCATATTTTGGACCTAAGTTCTACTATCAATTGGAGAAATATGATAAAAAGCCAGTGCTATTTACTGGAGTTTCATCGCCCAAGTGCTCGCCCCAGGTATGCAACTGCATGAACTTCTAGACAAGGAATATCATTACCATTACTATTTATTGATTTTGGTCTATTATTGAAAAACAAAATCAAGTTGCGCGGCTACCATGCCAAAAGGATTTGGAGATGATCTACTTTTCGTTGCATCGGTCATTAAAAGAAAAAGAAGTCATGGTCAATCGATCGAAAATAGCAGGAAAAGAGATGCGAGGATTTACTTCATCCCAACCTAAAGGATGTGGTACTCGTGACCCTCCGCCCACTATATAATAAATATTTTTTAAGTCGCTTTCCTGAATTCAGACGGGATTATGCTCTGGTCCCCTCAACTCCGGACAGGCCCTGAATAGATTTCGGGCAAACCTTAAAGAGCTTAATAAATATCAAGGGACCTGATCATACCTATTTCCAGAGAAGGTAATATGGCAGAGAACGGAGTATGGAAAGAAAAAGGGCATTGCAGGCAAGAGCATTTGACCGGCCAGAAAAAAATAGCGAATCTCTATCCCCGCAGCTTCGTAAGACGGGGCAAGAGCATGGAGATGAGGTTTCTTGTTGAGAGTTCCCTCTCAGACCTGGCGGCCCTGCAGTCTTTAGTAGTTAGCACCCTCCCTGAGGTTGAAATCTTCATGCCCCACGATGAGGAGTACCTCAGCCGGATATTCCAGACGGAGCACTCCGTTCTTGGGGTCCTGGCAGGGGAGAAGCTTGTTGCCTACAGCATAATTCGCTATCCAGGGACGGGGAAAGATAACCTGGGCCAGGATTTAAACCTGGCTGAAGAGGATCTGAAAAACCTCGCCCACCTCCAGGCCATTGCTGTCCACCCTCATTTCCGGGGCTATGGCCTGCAACGGGAATTGGCTGCAGCCCACCTGCAGGTGCTGGAAAGCTCGGGGTACGAGCACATTTGTTGCACCGTATCCCCGAAAAATCCAGTCAGCCTGAATAACCTCCTCTCCTGCGGATTCAGGGTCAGGGCCCTCATTCCCAAGTTCGCTGGCTGGTGGAGATATATACTTTACAAGGGGGTCAGCCGGTCTTCTGACAGACCGAAGAAGGCAGAGAGCGAGGACGAGATCGGAATTGCCTGCTCGAATATCGATGGTCAAAGGGAGCTTATCCGGAAGGGCTACGAGGGATATAGTGTGGGAAAAACCGGCGAAAATTTCGATTTATTCTACCGAAAGATGGAATAGAAGTGACCGCCAGGTCGAAGACAGTATCCAGATTCATATTGCTGTGTCTAAAACATCAACGGCCAGCTTCCGTTGTATCCAAGCCTCCCCGGCGTTGAGGGAGCCAGGGCACTAGCGCGGGAGGCCAGCAGGCCGACTCGCGGCGTTCACAAAAAAAACAGCTGGGTTGCCAGATTGCCATTCCTGGTCAATCTACCATCGAGACTATGTTAGAAGGGATTTCCATCATTCCATAGCCATTCCCACCAGGTCCACCAGATCGATCACCTTCTCTCCTCCTCCCCCATCTCTCAGATTCCTGACACACAGCGGGCAGGAGGTCACAATGTAGTCCACATCCTCTGGAACATCATCCAACCTCCTCCTGGCCATCTGCAGGGATAGATCCCTGTATCCCGCCCGCACCCCGCCCCCTCCTCCACAGCACCGGGCAGATTCCCTGGAGGTCTTCATCTCCACCAGGCGGCAGATGGCTCTTATGACCTGACGCGGCTGCTCATAGATTCGGTTGTGCCTGCCCAGGTGGCAGGGATCGTGATAGGTCACAGTGATATCCAG
>JAQVZT010000282.1 GCA_028708055.1 Methanothrix sp. | reverse complement strand
GGGAGTCCATAGCTACAATGAGCCTTTCACCCTGCTCCCAGGAACGGAGGAATAGAACGCTGCTGAGCATGGAAAAGGAGCTTAAAGTGCTTTTAAACCCTGCGTCCCCCAGACGCATCACCTGAGCACTGTGGATCATGGCAGCCTGATCTAAAAAGACAAAGATATATCGATACATCAGCATGGAAAGCTCGACCAGAAAGCCAGGCAATCCCAGCGACTTGCCAATGGAGAAGATCTCAAGCATGGGAGTGGTCAGGGCTATGAAGAGCAGGGAGCACATGCCCCCGAGGGTCCTGGCGATAAGAAGCAAAGCCAGGTTTGCTCCATCTTCTCGAATGCCCAGATCAATCCCCAGGACATGAAAAGCAAATACTTGCTCTCCACCGCCATGCATGAAGGCCACCACCGCAGCGCTAAGAATGGAGAAAGAGGATGGTATCAGCAGCAGCGTTCCGTAAAAGCGACCGGGGATTTTGGCCAGACCCATGGTCGCAAGGCTCATGGTAGCGGCTATAAACATGGGTGCTATCGGCGAAGATGAGGCAACGCAAAGGAGCATGGCCCCCAGGCCAAAAAGCAGTTTTAGACGGGGACTGGCCATCCTCAGCGCATTGCAATGGGCATAGTCATCGAGCAGATCGTGCATTCAGATTTCCTTCTTGCTCCCCGGCTTTCATTTCAATTCTTCCCTTCGCCAGGCCCCGATAATAGCCTATGAAATAGCCGATGATGATCGAGCCGAAAGCCGCCTGCAAGGCGAAGAGCAAGCTCTCTATTTCTCCGCTGGGTGGAGTCCAAATGCTCTGCGCCCAGGGATGGTAGGACCCGCCGGTGAGGTCATCGATGACAGCCTCCGGTTTATCATCAGCGCCACCCCATTCATGATTTCCGGTAGAGCTGATATATGCAAAGGCGGCGAAGAATAACACAAGAACAGAAATAGTTATGTACTCCAGTCTCATGCTGATGACTCCTTCAGTTTTTTCAGAACATCAGGCGAGGTCACATTGAGCCTCAAGAGAACATCGCTCCTGAGCTGGACGATGTATTTGAACAAGAGCGCGCTCACCACTCCCTCAACAATTGCCAAAGGAACCTGCGTGATGGCAAATACAGCCAGGAATGCCTCAAAGGATGCCACAATTCCGCCGCTTGCAGCGGGAAAAGCCAGAGCAAGCTGGATGGATGTGACCAAATAGGTAAGCCAATCGGCGAGCGTCGCGGCGAGAAATACCGCAGCATACATATTCACATTCCGACTCATGCAGGCCCTGTAGACCAGAAAGCCTGCCAACGGACCGACTATGCCCATCGAGAATGTGTTCGCCCCCAAAGTGGTCAGGCCGCCGTGAGCCAGAAATACTGCCTGATAGATCAGGACAATGATCGATAGCAATGAGGTTATCCAGGGCCCAAAGAGTATCGCACCTATCCCCGTACCGGTAGGATGGGAGCAGCTTCCCGTAACTGACGGCATCTTAAGTGAGGATAGGACGAAGATGAAGGCACCGGATACGGCCAGCAGGGGGAGAACATCGCGGTTGGTTTCAATCAATCTGCTAATCTTGCGAGCACCATAAACCACTACAGGAAGCGATAGAGCATACCAGAACACGCACCAGTTGAGTGGCAGGAAACCCTCCATTATATGCATTGCATCACCATTGCAATGGCAAACATATTCTGCCATATAAAGTTATCTTGTCTTAGAACTAAGAAAGTTTACTAAAGGCAGATATCTTAAAGGAATCAGCGTGCGTAATGAAGTACATCTTCATTCCCGAACCGGCTGCTACTCCCTTCGGCGCGAGTTTTAGCGTCCTCTACACGGCCTGTCTGGCGCCATCAGTGAAGGGTCCAACCGATAGACTGCCGCATTAAGCAAGATGAGGGACAGGGCCCTCGGCTCCTGCAACTAGAGGCGCATATTGCCATGTGATGTTTTTGTATTATTTCTAGATAATTTGGTAGGAGTAATTGTGCTTTTTGTAGCAAAAAAATATGGCGAAAGCATCATAGCAGGCAAGAGGGGTTCATTTAGAACAAAGTTCTTCTGTAAATAGGCAATGCATTCATTGAAGCATAGGACTATTATTTAATTAATATAAATATATTTTTTATGATTTTATAGATTCCCTTTTCACGCAACTAAATGCAATTCACTCGATCGCCCCGCGACATCTTCGCCGAATAATTATTATAGTTAATATCTTCTTTGAGCAAGTTCATTGTCAACATTAATCAGTTATTAACAATTAACAATTGAAGCAAATAGGATTATATATAATCTAAAAAAAATCCAAAATTACGCTAATGAATAATGAACACCCGCAATTCGATCGGGCGAAAAAAATATATAATTTAAATTTTATATATTATACATACTAATGATATCGTACTTAATAGAAAAAATGTAAAATATTAATTAAATAATTAGCAGTTAGAATTAAAGCTAGAACTGTTCCACAGCAAGTAATAGTAGGCAGACGCGATGACATATTAACAGATAGTAATCTAATGACATAATCGTTTTTTAAATTTGCGAATATGGACGCCAACCGTCCATCAAAGTAATCAAATTGATAATATCGACAAAGTAAAAAAAGACAGATCAAAGAAAGCTATAATGATTGGAATAACTATCAGTAATAATTGAATAACCAATCGATAAATATACGACCGATAGGACCGAAATCGATAAATAGGCATGAAATTTTAAGAAAAATAGGGCCATAGGGCATCGCGCCGTTTTGTATGGCAATACAGTTGAGTTCAAGGTTTCTATGCCAGAATAGGGGCACAACGCAACGCAGGGAGGAATCATAACGCAAATAATTGGACTATTGGAAAGATACCATGATGATTCAGAGGAAAGAAAAACGGTTTTTAAATCTAAACCAATTAGTATTAAGTTGATTACAATACTTATTTTTATGCTTGCCACATCAATTATTTTTGTTTCTATTTCGATGGCTCAGGATTATCGCTGCCTCACCGGATGCAATGCAAAAGATGTTACAGATTGGAAATTTTATGTCGCACCATCAAATCCAACCTGCATTGATAACCATTATGCAGCAGATTTGTATATCAGCTACAAAATTACGGCCAATACCAGATATTGCATTTATGCAGTATTTGATGTGGTTAATCCAAGCCAACTCGATCAGCCAATATTGGATAATTTAAAATTTGAAATTGGCAATAAGCCACAAGGAACCTATATTGAAAAAGTGAAGACGATTGAATGGCCTTGTTCTGGTACATTATCCATTAAAGATTTTTACGCCCAATGGAGCCAACAGAAGCCCTGCACGCTCGACTGCTACACGCCGTCGACAAACTCAAAATGTTATGCAACTACATCATTGGATATCAATAATTTGCCCCAAGAATCATCACTGACAATCACTAAGACAGCTAATCCGAATATAGCTATTGCCGGTGGTGCTCTGACATATTCGGTAGTCATAACCAATATAGGCTCTGCGCCGGCAACTGGTGTTACCATAGCCGACACGCTGCCCAACGGTGTGAACTATCAGAGTTCCAGCTGCAGCCTGCCTGCAACAATCACGATACATAATGGAGTTGTCAGCTGCAGCCTGACCAATGCATTGGCATCGGGTGCATCTGCTACATTGACCATCAATGTGCAGGTCCCATCACCGGCGACCATGTTATCTAATCTGGCGGTAGCAGATTCGGATCAGACACAACCGGTACAGTGCTCTTTGGAAACGCCAGTAGGAGAGTTAGGCATAGTTAAGACCGCTAATCCTAGCACGGCTATAGCGGGAAGTGCTTTGGCGTACTCGGTGGTCGTGACGAATAAAGGTTCATCAGTGGCAACGGGCGTGACCATAACTGATACGCTGCCCAGCGGTGTGAGCTACCAAAGTGCAAGCTGCAGTCTGCCTGCGACAATCACCCAGAGCAACGGGGCCGTTAGCTGCAGCCTGACCAATTCACTGGCCGCAGGAGCTTCTGCTA
>JAQVZT010000281.1 GCA_028708055.1 Methanothrix sp. | reverse complement strand
CTTACAGGGCTTTTTTCTCGTCCTAAGTCAGAGGATGTTAAAATCACCTACAACGAGTTTCGTTATGAGCCGTTCTGGCATATAGCCTGCAATGTGCACTACGAATACGACCGCACACGATCTTATAACGTCCCTGTAATTGCTCCAGAGGTAAAAAGTGTAACGGTCGATGGAAAAAATTATACAATTGCGGCAGAACCACGGCAGTTTGCAATTACCGGAACCGAACACTGCATGGAAGAATCCGGTACCGAAATTATCTTTGACGCCGTGCGTGGAAAAGAACAAAAGTGGGAAAAATACTTGCGCTTTGACAAGGAGACTGTAATCGATATTGAAAAACTGTCAAGCGAGGGATGCCTTGTTGTGATGCCAGAAATGCGTGCAAGCGCCGCAGTACGTCAGGTATTGGCATCTATGCTGCGACCGATCCAGGCAGACATAGTTCATGAGGAAAAAGCAACTATCCACATCGTGGACCTATATTTTCGACCTGTCTACGCTTTCGAATATAAATGGGAGCCAAAAGGCAAGACAATGGTGGTCGAATTCGATGGTCTCACGGGAGTCATGACCTCCGGGGGTATAACATTGCGCCAGCAGTTCGAGAAGATGATCACTCGCGATCTCATTTTCGATGTAGGAGCAGATGCGGCCAATCTATTACTGCCTGGAAGCAGCATTGCGTTTAAAGTTGCTAAATCAATGGTGGATGGTCATAAAGTTCCCGAAAAACGATAAAAGATGAGGCGAAAAAGACGCCTCTAATTAGTTAACTGGAACCAGGAACTCGCATCAGCGTTTCCGTCAACAGGTCGTACACCTTGGATACCGTCGGCACCTCCAAGCGCTCATCCGGTGAATGGACATGTTGCAGCGTGGGACCCAAAGAGATCAGATACATTCCAGGGTACTTCTCCTCAACCACACTGGTCTCCAGGCCGGCGTGAACGGCTACTACCTTCGGCTCTTGGCCGAATTTATCCTGATAGACCTGCTTCATCAGACCCAATATCGGAGACTCCGGGTTAGGCGCCCAGCCAGAAAAAACTATCCGGGAATGATACATTGGCACCAGCCAGCTCGAAGACACTTCGAATCATGTTGCCGGTGTCGTCTCTAGCCGAATCGAGGGAGCTTCGGACATAGAATCCTGCCCAAAACTCACCCATTTCTGCCTTCAGTATTCCCATGCTGCTGGAGGTTTCTACTAGGCCAGGAACAGCATCGCTCATCCTCAGGACGCCGTTTGGACAGCTATATACGACGCTTATCAGGTTGACGGCGGATTTTGCCGCCATTAGTTTAGCTGGAAGGTCCGCCTTCTCTGCCATTATAACCAGGCTCGGCTCAGTGATAGAAAGCTCCTTTTGGACGGTGGCTTCAAACTCCTGGACGTACTTGGCAAAAGAGACAGACTCTGACTCGGGAACTGCTACAACGGCTTCTGCTACTATGGGTATGGCATTGTAACGATCTCCTCCATTGAAGGAGGCAATCCTTAGGCCGAACAATCTCTGGGAAGTCCATAGCAGACGGGATAGGATCTTGGCTGCGTTTCCCCGGCCCAGATTTATATCGGTTCCGGAGTGGCCCCCCTTTAGCCCTTTAATGACGATTTTGTATCCGACCATCTGGGCAGGAGTCTCTTCCTCTGAATAATTCTCATTAGCGTCAATGTACAGTCCGCCAGCGCTGCCGATAGTAAACTCTCCCTCCGTCTCCGAGTCCACGTTTATGTAGATATCACCCTTTAGCAGATTTGACTTAAGCCCATGAATACCGGTAAAACCGTCCTCCTCGTTAACGGTGAAGAGGCCCTCCAGTGGGCCGTGAACCAGTTCTTTATCCTCCAAAAGGGCCATAATGATCGCAGCCCCGATACCGTCATCAGCACCTAAGGTTGTGCCATTGGCCTTTATCCATCCATCCTCCATGTAAGCCTGAATAGGGTCCGCCTGAAAGTCAAAGACCTTGTCCGCATCCTTCTGAGCTACCATGTCCATGTGAGCCTGGAGAATCAACCCTTTCCGGTTCTCCATTCCAGGAGTGGCAGGCTTACGAATAAGGACGTTACCGACTTCATCTACAGTAGTCTCTAGAGCCAAGTCTCTGCCAAAATTTGCCAGATAGGCGCTTATCTGCTCCTCTTCATGGGAAGGACGCGGAACTTGAGTCAAATTATAAAAATTTTTCTAGATAGCCGTCGGCATAAGAAAATCTATTGCATCGCCCAAAGGAACTTTGGATGAATCATTAATACTATATTCTGTCGAATTCATGCCTGAGTCTATATTTGAAGCAAAGCACGAATTCGTCATGGATATTAGGACAACCGCCATCAGAAGCGATGCAGCACTCCGGTATTGTTTCATGATAGGTCAACTCTTTTAAGCAGCTGATATTATCAGACAGTCTTTGATTATTCTACATATAGAGTAGTCTATTGGCAATAACGATAAATGGTTTTGCGGTAGTTATAATCTTTTCAAAAGCCATCAAATGCTTGAACCGAAACCATAAAGTCACTGAAGAATCCAATGTCTTTTAGCAATTATATAACAATGGGGTGAATTAAAAACGTTATGATGCAGAATAATTTTTGTAAATATATATTAATACTATTTCTTTTGACAAGCCTATCTTCGGCCATATCAGTCAAATGCTTATCAAGTGGCAATAAAGACGTGTCATCGATCAGCTCGCGCTACGATCTGGATATCTCAACCGGTCTGGCCCAGAGCCTGAGACTTGTGGATGGTGGAATATCATCAAGCTTATCCGTAGATGGTAGCGGTACCAACAGCATATATCAAACGGCAAGTAACAAAGAGGCCATTATCTCAAGCAGCCTAAGCTCGATCGGCGCTATGAGTTCCAGTGCATCCGGCTGTGCTGGAGGAGGCACAGTTGCCATTGACCGGAGCGTCCAGACTGCCGGCCAATCAGAGAGCATAATCTCGGTTGAGAGTGGATCGAACTATGCAACTCAAAAAGCCGGAGTCTTTGACGGTGCCATGACATCATCTCAGACAGCAATTGCCGGGCCAGGCACAGTCAACGCTCTTCAGGCCTGGAATATTGAGGGTGCTCTGGGATACGCGGACGGCACGGCCCAATCCTCAGATAATATTGTTAAGATAACAGGAGGCTTGAACGGCGCAGGAGCCACAAGGGGCTTCATAGATGCAATAGCTAGCGATACTGCAAGCGCGTCGGGATCTATCCATGCCGATAGCCTTGAATCGAAAGCATATTCTGCAGTCAAGTCCACTTCTGCAGATGGAGATGCTTATTCCTACCTATCGTCAGCTGACCAGCTGGCATCAAGCGTGAGCGGCAGTGCAAACGGTCATGTGACCACAAACCAGGATCTATCTGCAAATGGAGATGTACGGGTATTCGCTTCCAGCACCTCGGACGATTCTTCTTCCAAGAGCTATGATGCCAAGGGAGAGAGCGTTTCAGGCAGCATGTCGGCTTCGGCTGGAAGCCCGGCAATCATAGACACTAACCTGGCGGGAGATATTCAAACTTCAACATCCGGCCTTATCCCAACGCCCGGCTCATGGGTCTGGAATGGCTTTGGGGGAGTCGTAACATCCAATCCCTATCAACTCCAAGCAGATGGCAGGAGCCATATCTTCGCTAAAGGTGGTGATAATGGATTATGGGATAATTTGGATGGAGACTGGCAGGGATTGGGTGGAGTTTTAGCCTCGGACCCCTATGCGATTAGGGATGCTCAAGGCAAGATCCACGTTCTTGTCAAAGGAACTGATGGAGCATTATGGGATCGGGTCCTTGGCGAAGGCTGGAACGGATTGGGCGGCTATATCACTTCAAACCCCAGCGCCGTGTTATCACTGGACAATAAGGTGAAGGTTGTTGTCAGAGGTGGAGATAACGCCCTCTGGCAAAGAGATCTGACTACGGGAGAATGGTCTTCTCTTGGAGGCATTATTGCCTCTAATCCGCAAGCGATCCTTGATAACAATGGCAAGA
>JAQVZT010000280.1 GCA_028708055.1 Methanothrix sp. | reverse complement strand
TAAGTCAATCGCTCATTTTTCTGATAGCTAAAAGCTCCTGGAAGAACATAGTTGCCGTAGCTGTATCGCCCAGGCCGACAGTAATCCTGGGCTTATGAACCACAAGGGAAGGCATCAGAGACACGATCACTTTGCCCTGATGAAGAAATGCCCCCCGTCTTGACCCAATTGCCCCATTGCGGCAAAACTCCTCTACGGCATCAAGACCCAGAGGATTGATCTCGGCTTCGGCCTTGCTGTTCGCAATTCCCGTGGCAGCCAGGGATGTCGCTGCCTCAACGCCATTATTCAGGGCAATCAGCTCATCTTGGGCAGAGATCATCCCCTGTTGCATGACGCTCAGTATGTAGTCTCTGGTATGAACTGCCACGCGGAAGATGCCCAATCTCTCGCGCAGCCGCATCGCTGCCTGCATGCTCTCCTGCCAGCCAGAGGGCGACAATCCCGGCTGCAACACCTCTGCTGCTGCCAGCTCGTCCTCATTCAGCCCAAGGCTATCCGCGGGAATTTTGGGGAGAAGCGAAAGGAGAGAATGCATGACCACGGGGCTCTGAAAGCTGCCCATCTCGGCATGGATGAAGATCTGCGGATTCTTTTCCTTCCAGGACCTGATCTGAGCGATCCTCTCAGTGAAGATCTCCTGATATCCTTTTAGCGGCGCCAGATGAAATCCGGATAAAAGAGCGCCATCGATATCCTCAACGTTCTCCCGGCAGTAATTGTCGAAATCCTGGCTGCTGAGAATCCTGGTATTTACGGGATCATAAGTGGCAATGAATCGGTTATCGTTTGGCGCAATTATCCTTCTTCCATCAGATAAAATCTCGCTGCCCTTCTTGAATTGAAAAACGAAATGCACCATTTCCGTCTTTTCTTCCTGAAGTGGGCTTTCGGCCCGGAATCCCGGCACGGAAACAGCGGAATGCAGCATGCTGGCCAGCCTCGGTCCCAGAGCAGGAGCATTGAGGACCGGCTTTGCTCCGAGCAGGGCCAGGACATTGGCCATGATGGCAGCGTTTCCTCCCAGGCGGAATTGCCAGGAGAAGGACTCCTCGATCTGGCGGGCCACAGTATCATTTTCAATCAAGATCTCTGCGCCGGACCCCTGCATCATGCAGAATAGCAGGCATGAGAGAAGGTCCTCGCGGCTTGCTATGGACTGCTTCAGCTCAATTTTAATGTCCCTGGGAAGGAGGCGCGATATCTCCTCGCCACAGATATTGCAGACGGCATCGACGTTTGCTGTATAGGCGCAAATGACATTCATAATAATCCACCATCTGTTTCCCACTATTTCGCTTTTATCTCTGGCCTTTTGCCTCTCTGCCTGAAGCATGCCGCAAGATTTATATTCGACTTGTGTCGTACTACGGTGATTGCCGTAAGACCACCGGCAAAGAGGTAGGGGAGTGGGGGCTTCTCTATCCGGTCACCGTCTGATGGAAAGAGCGCGGCTCATTATCGGGCCGCCATTTTTCCGTCAATTTCTCATGCCAAGGCATATCATGGCATACATTTCTTATACTTGGCCTTCTATTCCCTCGATCATGATTGCGTCAGTTGATCGCTCTTCTCTCTCCGGTGAGGCATATGCTCCTCCGTCAAAGAGCTACACCCACCGCGCCATTCTCATAACTTCCCTGGGACCGGGTGGAACCATAAAGAGACCCCTGCTATCCGCAGACACCAGGGCAACAGTTGCCGCGAGCGAGGCTTTCGGCGCCAGGGTATCACTGGGAGACAGAGCAGGAGACGATATATCCATTGCGGGCGTTTCCGACCGGCCCCAAACCCCGGAGGATGTCATCAATGTTCTGAACTCTGGGACAACTCTGCGCTTCTGCTCGGCTGTGGCGGCGCTCACCGACGGGGCTGTTCTCACGGGCGATGCCTCCATTCGCACCCGGCCAAACGGGCCGCTATTGAGCACTCTTGCGGAGCTGGGAGCCACCGCCTTTTCCATTCGCAATAACGGCAAGGCCCCTCTGGTGATCAGAGGAAAGATGGCAGGAGGGATAGCGCACCTTGATGGAGGCGTCAGCTCCCAGTTTCTCTCGGCGCTGCTCATCGCCGCGCCGCTCGCAGAAAAAGACACGAGAATAGTAATCAAAGGCAATCTCAAGAGCCGACCCTACGCCGAAATCACCCTGGACATGCTAAAAGACGCGGACGTGCAGGTGCAGGCACAGCAGCAGGAGTTCTTTGTGCCGGGTGGACAGAGCTATGGCCTGAAGAGCTATGCCATTCCCGGAGACTTCTCCTCCGCCTCCTATCCGCTGGCAGCGGCAGCGGTCACGGGATGCGCCGTAACGGTGAAAGGCATTTTGCCATCCAGGCAAGGCGATTCGGCAATTATCGATATTCTGAGTCGCATGGGCGCGAAGGTATCCTGGGATAAGGAAAAGGGAGACCTTCATATCCAGGGCGGCGAGCTGGTGGGAACTGATGTGGACGCCAGCCGCACGCCTGACCTCGTCCCCACCATTGCCGTGCTGGGGGCGCTGGCCCGGGGAAAGACGACCGTGTTCAATGCCGAGCATGTGCGCCACAAGGAGACAGACCGGCTGCATGCCATGGCAGTCGAGCTAACGAAGATGGGGGCGGACATCCGGGAGAGGCCAGACGGGCTGGAGATCCAGGGCGGAAAGCTGCATGGCGCAAAGGTACATGGCTGGCACGATCACAGGATTGTAATGGCTCTCACAGTGGCAGGCTTTGTGGCCGGGAAGACCGAGATCGATACGGCAGAAGCAGTGGATGTCAGCTATCCGGGATTTTTCGAGCAGATGAGAGGGCTGGGAGCCGACCTGACGGTAAGCTAATTGGCTCCCTGACAAGGGCCTCTGATAATTGCCCTTGGCAGACTGCCTTCAGCAACTGCCTTTGGCAGCACTTCACTTCACTTGCCGCAAGGCGGACCAAAAGAAATCGGGGGGTAGATCAATATCAGTATATCTATTCCAAAGAACCGAATCTCCGCAGCTCAAATCGCCCCATCAATGCACTCATCCCTCTAGTCATTCGACCCCAGCAGCGGATCTCTCCTCCCATTGAGTGCAAATGCTTCCTCCCTCTCGATGCATGTTGGGCAGCTGCAACATGGCAGCTCTTCTCCCCGGTAGCATGACCAGGTGAGTTCATAGGGCACATCCAGGGAGAGACCCATCTTCACGATCTCCGCCTTGCTCATATCCACAAACGGAGCCTGTAGCTCTACGGGATGCCAGGCGGTAGCCAAACGGATGGCGGGGCGCAGAGCCTGCACGAACTCCGGCCGGCAGTCTGGATAGATGGTGCTGTCGTTCTTGTGAGCGGCATAAAAGACCTCTGCAATCTCATGAGCCTCGGCATATCCGGCCGCCACTGAGAGCATGATCATATTTCGATTGGGAACGACTGTCTTCTTGGCAGCCTCCTCGGTGTAGTGGCAGCTTGGCACCTCCTTTCCCCCCAGGAGCGCGCTGTCGCCCAAGAGCGAAGAGAGTGCGCTGAGATCGACGACATGATGAACGATGCCCAACCTTTCCGCAATCGCTCTGGCACAGGCTATCTCTTTCTTATGCTTCTGGGCATAGTTGAAGGTGAGTGCATCCACCTCATAGCCGTCTCTATGCATCTTGTAGAGCAATGTAGTCGAATCCACCCCACCGGACAGAATCAAAACCCCTCTCATCTTTTCACCTCTATTGCATTTATTGCCGTTCGCTGCAAAGGCTTGCCTTCTGCGGCGCTGATTTGTCGTCAGAACTGCAAAATACCGTTTACTGCTCTGATGCTTGCTTGCATGCCCTCAGCGCCGCTGCCAGCCCGTCTATTCTCACCGGCTTTCTGATGTAGTCATTCATTCCCGCCTCAATGCACATCTCTCTGTCACTCTTAAACGCAGCAGCTGTCATGGCTATGATCCAGGGGCCGTCCGGGATCATCTTCCGGATCTCTCTGGTGGTCTCAAGGCCGTCCATCTCTGGCATCTGCACATCCATCAAGATCACATCATAATTATGGCTC
>JAQVZT010000279.1 GCA_028708055.1 Methanothrix sp. | reverse complement strand
CCGGTAAGCGATGGTGTTGGCCACATAACCTCGCATGTTCGCCCCCTTTGCCGAGAGCGAATGGAGAGCGTGGACCCCGAGAAGGTCGCCGATATAAGGGATCACCCAGTCAGAGCAGGTCTCGATGAACCAATCATTGTAGAGCCCTCCGATATCCTCTTCCAGGAGCTGCATCTCGCCATCGATCAGGTCCAGGAGAATTCTCAGGGGCTCGCCCATCTTGGAATCGCGAGCTCTATAGACTGCGGGAAGAAGGTTGTAGAGTCGTTCCTTTGTTGCTTCGGTCATGGTTTCAGTTCCTTTAGATGTAAAATGCCTTTGGAGGAGGTATTCAGCAAAAGCAGCTCGGCAGGCAGTATTGCACCGGTTTCCTGGTCTATTCGAGCTTTTTTGGCTTGCAGGACTGCGGTCAATGATGTCCTTGACTTGGGAGAGTCGTCTCTCTCCAGCCGATCCAGGTCTACTGCGATCACACCCTCGACTGCCTGAATCACAGCCAGAATTTCCGCTGCGGTCACAAACTGTCCGAAATTGCGGTTTTCAAAGGAGAAGGTCCTCCTCAGCTCATCTTCCGCCCGGGCCAGCACATCCTCTGTGAGATAGCGGGAATCTATGATGACCCCGGCCTGCATGCTGAAAGGCTGAAGGCTGAAGCTGTCCACAATGACTCTCTCAGCGACCCTTGCCACAGGGTCTCGCATGGCATCTATCGCTTTGACTAGGTTGGTATGGAGATCTGAACCCCGCTCCACCCTAGAGCCGCTGGATGATGCAATGGTGATATGCACCACTTTGCTCTGTCCCCGTGATATTGAGACTGCCTGGGCCTTGCCGATGCCGGCAAAGGACCTGACGAAGTACTCGAAGTCGTGCAGCGAGACGATCCTGTCCAGGGTGAGAACCGTCAGGGGAGCATTGTGCCGGGCATCGGAAAGCTCTTCCGGGGCAGCGGCTCCCGAAGCCGGCAGGGGATTTGTCACCTCGCTGATCCCCAGAGGGCGTTTCTGGAGAAGAGTCAGGCTTTCCTGATCCACCTCTCCATCGGGCCCGATGCCGTTGCGGTAGGTGGCGGTGATGTTCTCGTCTCCGGTGGGAAGACGCGCCCCGCTCCTGCCGTCGCCAAAGATTACAGATGCTAGAGCGCTGTCATCGATGCGGGCGATAAAACTCTGGCTCCTTTCGTCCAGGCCATAGAGGGAAGGCGACTCTTTCCAGAGAACGCCGTTGACCCTCACTTCAAGAGTGCTCCTGGTACCGGAAGAAGTCGGAGCAGAGACGTAGGTCAGATATGGCTTGCTCAGCTCAAACCGCTGGTTGGACATCGAACCGTCCCCACTTCCCAAAACGTCTTCAATCATCTCGCCATGAGTGGCTAAAACGATGTTGGCAAACGCCAGGAAAGTTGAGGGATCGTAGCAATTTTCCATCGGCTCTCTGAGCGACAGAATGGTCCTGCCTCCGGACCTCTCCATTCCGCTCAGAATCACAACCTCGCTCTCCTTCAGGTCTCCGGCAAGAGCGGGCTGCAAAGTGATCTCTTCTGCCAGAGCAGCCACTGTGCCCTCAAAACCGTCTCCGTCCCTCAGAGTCCATCGAAGCGAGAGGCTATCAGGCTGATCATCAGCCGTCAATATCTCCCCTCTGGCCAGATCTCTGCTCTCCCCTTCCGGCAAGATCAGCTTCAGTCCGTCAGCTTTAACCTCGACCTGGGCCTTCCCATCGGCTCCTGATGCTGATACATAAGCGATATCGCCGACATGAGCCACAGTCTTCCCAGAAAATCCATTCGGGTTTGAGAGAGTCCAGAGAAGCTCCATGGTCTCCGGCGGTCTCAATACCTGGAGAGAATCGTCTTTGCAGATGGCCTTTTCGCTATCATTAGATGAGACGAGTTTCAGACCGTCGATCCCGACCAGTGCCCGCATGAGCTTTCCGCTGGCTATCAGGATTTTTCCGGTATCAAGGCCGTAAATCGCTCTGTCCAGATGGATGGTCTGCCCTTCGATCAGACCTTCACGCTTCCTGGCAGCCAGGCGGAGGGGCTCACTCTGGGCAAAGATAGCGGTTTGCTGCTCAATGAATTCTGATAGGCCCAGTTCCGTGTCCGGCTCGATGCGGGTGACCTTGACCTTCGACTTGAACTGCATGGGGGGGGCATCCTCTGATACGGGAACCTCCACCGTCCGTTCCAGTGACATGAGGGAGACACTTTTAACCTTGCGGAGCCCTTCACTAAGGGTCATAGCAACCCAGCTTCCCGGCAGTATCCTGGGGTAGGTGCCCTCGATATCGATCTTTCCTTCCTCCATGCTGAGCCGGTCGAGATCGGGCCGTTCCCGCATGGCAAATACCTCAGGATTGACAAAAGAAGCGCCTTCCGGGTCTCCCAGAAAGTCCAGTGGAGCGTCCCAGGTCACAAGAGTTGAATTTGCCTCTTGGTCGGCGGTCACGGTCTTCAGGATGCGCATCTGCCATCGCCGGCATTCAAAATTGATCTGATCGCCAACCGTTATCGTCGTTCCTGTTTTCGGCAGGCGCATGTCTGTTTGTTTTCCGCATAGCGGGATCTCCCAGGATGCTTGGGTGAAGTTTCCGGCAGAATCGGTGGCCTTTTCGATGCTGCTTATGGTCCGAGTTTGCCAGGCATTTCTGCCTAAGCAGATGGTGCCCGCTGAACTCAGACTGCTGCCAGACACTGTGGCGAGAAGCTGCCCTGTTCCCTTCTCAACAGGCTCGTTGAGGGTCACCAGGGTCTCCTCTATACATTCATAGGCCTCAAGGACTGTTCGGACCTGCCAGGGGTCCGTTTCGAAGAGCAGCGACGAAGGCGACCACTCACTGCCGGCAACTTCGCTTATCAGAACCCCTTTAGACCTGTCGGGGAGCGGAGCAGTTAAGGTCGCAAGATCCCCGCTATCAAATTTTTCTATGCTATTAATCTGGCGGATCTCTCTTTTGGCCTGCATGAAGATCACGAGTTCTCTCTCGATTAATTTAACGTCACTTTTTAACGACTTTAGCAGAATCTCATTCAGGCCGCCGACCAGCGGCACCTTCCAGGCGATGCGGGTATTGCTATCGATTTGATTTACAGACTCAATAGGCCGAATCTGACGGTTGTCACCGGCGAAGATGACGGCATCTTTAAATTTGAGTGTCGAATAATCGCCATCGATGAGAATCTTCGTCGATCCTCCGGATGAAGGAAAAGGTTTCTCCAGGATAATAAGAGTGATCTTGCTCTCAACATTGCCGAGAACCCTGGTCAGAAGATTGACTTCCTGAATAACGTGGGCCTTCAGTCCTGATGCCGGGCCGAAGAGCATCTCGTCACCCTCCTTGATGCCGGTCCCGATGCTTTTGAACAGAAGCTGGGTTGCACTGCCAGTCAGCGGCTCATGCCAGACCGCCAGCGTCTTTCCGCAAATGTCTTTGACCGCTGCTACAGTCCGGCTCTCTGCCGGTTCGCGTTTAAAGAGAATGGGATCGCCTGCTTTCAGGAGGCTGTGGTCGCCTGCCAGCCGGAGGCTTTTGGCTCTCTCCCTGAGAGGCACCTGCCAGCTGATGGTAACAGCCTCATCTTCCGGGCCGTAGTTCACCTTATCAACTGAGCATTTCTGCCAGGATTCGCTCCCAATGCAGGATTCATCCTCCGGGGAAACAAAGAGGATGGCGTCTCCCGGCTGAAGGGAGGAGCTGACCCCTTCCAGGAGCACTTCCGTCGCGCCGCTACTCACCTTCTGCTCTTCAGTGAGCAGGGGTGTGAGAGCATTCCATTCCACCCTCGCCTCCAAATCCTCAGAGGTCTCAAAGGTTTGAGGCAATTTTCCCGGAGGCGGAATGCTTTTGACTGCCAGGCCTTTGGGCACGAGCGTAGTTTTTGGCGAGCCTGGCGACTCATCCATGGTGAAAGCGAGATGGACGCTGGCGGCAACGCCCGGCTTCAGCTCGTACCCGATGGCCCTGGCCATCAGCAGAGCCGAAACCCTCTCTTGCAGGGTGCGAAGGAACCCCTCGTTGGCAACACGTTCCTGATAAAAGGAGATGAC
>JAQVZT010000278.1 GCA_028708055.1 Methanothrix sp. | reverse complement strand
ATCATATTATGAGGAATGCTATGCGACTTTCCATGGATTTAGAGCTACAGGATGTACCAGGTCAGCTTCTCTTGGCCTTGCAGCCCTTTAAGGACAACAAGGCCAACATCATCAGCGTGGTCCATCACAGGGACAGAAAGACACCCCGCGGCATGATCCCGGTTCGCTTCGTGGTGGAGATGGATCGCAGCAAGATCGATTCCGTCAATGCCAGGCTAAAGGAGTGCGGCATCTCAGTGGTCAGATCAGGCGAGGATCGCCTTATCGAGGCAGTCTCTGTGGTGCTGGTGGGACATGTGCTTCACAGCGATCTCGGGGATACCGTAAACCGCATCGACTCCACCGGATTTGCCGAGGTCATGGATGTCTCTTTAACCATGACGGGCGTTGAGGAGCCGTCATCAGCCTATCTCAAGATCCGCGCCACAGGCAAGGCCGAGATCCAGAAGGCACTGGCCATCCTGCGCGAAGTAGGAGCCGAAAAGAAGCTCCTTGTTATTGAGCCGATAGAAGCGGAGGCGGTCTGAATATGAGGGATATAAAGGTCTCACTGGTGGGCTACGGCATCGTCGGACATGGCGTGGTCGATGTCCTCACCAGAAAGAAAAAGGCTCTGAGGGAAATGGGCCTGAACGTCTCGCTGATCAGCGTCACCGATCACACCGGGACGGTATTGGCGGAAGACGGGGTTGATGCGGCAAAGATTCTTGGGGAGAAGACGCTGGCTAACCTCGCTACCAGCAGCATGAAGGGCAAAGAAGCCATTGCCGCCATAGATTCCGATTTGGTGATAGAGGTCACGCCCACCAACATCGTCCATGGCCAGCCTGGGCTGGGCCATATGGAAGCGGCTCTTTCCAGCGGCAAGCATGTCGTCACTTCCAATAAGGGACCGCTGGTGGTCTCATACAGCCGCCTGAAGAAGCTGGCTGAGGACAACGGCGTGATGATGAAGTTCGAAGCAACTGTAGGAGGCACCATGCCCCTCATCAGCCTGGTGGAGCGCACCCTGGTTGGCAATACCATCTTCGGCATCAGGGGAATATTCAACGGCACCTGCAACTATATCCTGACCCGCATGACAGAAGAAGGCATACCCTACGCCCATGCTCTGAGCGAGGCTCAGGATATGGGAATTGCCGAGGCTGACCCAAGCTACGATGTTGAAGGAGTGGATACTGCTGGAAAGGTAGTGATCCTGGCCAATTCGCTCTTCGACATGAATGTCAAGTACAGTGATGTGGATGTAACCGGCATCACCGGTGTCACGCCCGAAGCACTTGCTCTGGCAAAGAAGCGGGGATATGCGATCAAGCTGATCGGCGACGTGCCAGCCCTTACCGTTCGGCCCACTCTGGTTCCCCTGGGAAGCCCCATAGCGGTTTCAGGGACCCTGAACTCCGCGGCGATCTACACCGATCTGTCCGGAACCATAACCGTAACCGGTCTTGGTGCAGGGTCTATCGAGACAGCTTCCGCCATCCTGACGGACATCATCAGCATCTACCGGACAAAACGCATCGATGCCATATTCTGAATGACCAGCTTTCTTGCCCTTGCACAGCTCTGTCAGAAGGTAGAGGCGACAGCAGGCTCACTGGAGAAGATCAACCTAGTCGCAGCATTCCTTTCGGGCCTGGATGAGCCTGAGCTTTCTGTCACCTGCAGCTATGTAATGGGCACCCTCTTTGCTCCCAGCGAAAATCTGGTGATGGGCGTTGGGCCCAGCATACTCTACGAGGCCCTATCAAAGGCCTGCGGCTGCTCGACCGGGCAGATCTACGAGATGTTGCGGGCAACCGGCGATCCGGGTCTGGTTGCCGCGGGCGTCGTGGAGAAGAGAAGGCCGCTCGGTTTTGCCGTCTTTCAGGAATCCCAGCCGCTCTCCATCGCCGATGTCTCAGAGAGATTTCTGGCTGTGGCCCGCGCTTCCGGCAAGAAGAGCCAGGATATCAGGGTCAAGAACCTGCAATATCTCTTCAGCCTGGCCGGGCCCCTGGAGGCCAGATACATCGCCCGCCTGGCAATCGAGGACATGAGAATAGGAATAGGCGAAGGAGGCATGCGCGATGCCATCGCCCTGGCGTTCTCCGGGAACGGAGCGGACGCAGAGAAGGTCGAGCAGGCTTATAACCTCACCAACGATATGGGACTTGTAGCGGTCAATGCCAAGCGGGGAACTCTTGCAGAGCTATCGGTCAAGATTGATCGGCCCATCAAGATGATGCTCGCCCAGCTGGGCGAGAGCATTACCTCCGCCCTGGGAGAGATCGGCGCCGCAGCCATCGAATGGAAGTACGACGGCGCCCGGGTGCAGATTCATAAGGATGGAGATCATGTGGCGATATTCTCCCGCAGGCTGGAGAATGTGACTGCCTCTCTGCCTGAGATCGTCCGGGCTGCCAGAGAGATCAGAGCCCAGAGAGCCATTCTGGATGGAGAAGCAGTGGCCATCGGCAAAGATGGCCGGCCAATGGCGTTCCAGGATATCCTGAAAAGGTTCCGCAGAAAATATAATGTAGAAAAGCTTGCCGAGCGGATTCCATTAAGGCTCTTTCTATTTGATCTGATTTACCTTGACGGCAAAAGCGTAACCGCTCTGCCTCTATCCGAGAGACGGGGGCTCTTGGAGAAGATCGCCGAACGGGAGATACTGGCCGATCAGGTTGTCTCCGGGAGCGCAGAAAAAGCAGAAGAGATCTACCGTCAGGCCCTGGCCGCAGGCCACGAAGGCATTATCCTGAAGAATCCTGCCTCAGTCTATGCTCCGGGAAAGAGAGGCAAGAACTGGCTGAAGATTAAGCCGATCATGGAAACTCTCGACCTGGTGGTGATAGGAGCGAAATGGGGCGAAGGCCGCAGAGCGAGCCTGCTCGGCTCCTACCGGCTGGGATGCCAGGATACAGCCACCGGCAAGCTACTGGATATGGGATTTGTGGCCACGGGATTGACCGACGAGTCTCTGGCCGAGCTGACTGAGATGTTCCGGGAGCTGATTGTTATGGAGAAGGGCATGGATGTGGAGATCAAGCCGGCGGTGATCTTCGAGGTGGCCTACGAGGAGATACAGAAAAGCCCCAACTACTCATCAGGATATGCTCTCCGTTTTCCCAGGATGGTTGCGGTGAGGTATGACAAGTCCCTGGAGGATGCAGACAGCCTGGAGCGGGTGATCTCTCTTTACAGGGGACAGAGGGGCAGGAGCAATTCCAATGGAGGGGATAATAGATGATTACTAAGATGTTAAGCGAACTGAAGGGCGAAGAGCTGGAGGCCTTGCTATCGAGAGATGTGGGAATCTCAGAGGTGCTCTCTGCGGTCAACGAGATCATTTTGGAAGTGGAAAATAAGGGAGACGAGGCGCTCTTCGCGCTGACAGAGAAATTTGAAGGCGCGGCTCTTGATGACCTTCTCGTGAGCGAGGAGGAGATTGAGGCAGCTTACGAGATGGTGGATGAGAGGCTCCTGGAAGCACTCTCCAATGCTGCCGATAATATCTACCAGTTCCATAGGCTGCAAAAGGAGAGGCAATTGTGGATGACTGAGATTGCTCCCGGCGTTACCGTGGGCCAGAAGACAGTGCCCATCGAGTCGGTGGGTGCCTATGTTCCCGGCGGAAGGGCCTCTTATCCAAGCTCCGCACTGATGAACATAATTCCTGCCAAGGTGGCCGGGGTCTCCAGAATAGCAATGTGCACCCCGCCCAAAAAGGACGGATCGATAACTCCTCTCACCCTCGTCGCAGCCGACAGGGCGGGAGCGGATGAGATCTACAAACTCGGCGGCGCTCAGGCGATAGCTGCGATGGCCCTTGGAACCGAGAGTGTGCCCAGGGTGCAGAAGATTGTGGGGCCGGGAAATGTCTATGTCACCGCTGCCAAAATGATACTGAGGGGCAGTGTGGAGATCGATTTTCCGGCAGGCCCTAGCGAGGTCCTTATCCTGGCGGACCGGAGCGCAGATCCGGGAGCGATTGCCGCAGACATGATCGCCCAGGGCGAGCACGATCCCAGGTCCATATCCGTGCTGGTGGCGCTCGACGACCTGCTGGCC
>JAQVZT010000277.1 GCA_028708055.1 Methanothrix sp. | reverse complement strand
ATCTGTCCGATAGCCCGGATCAGGGTACCGCGCACAGCATCCAGGATATTCCCTCAAGCCTCGACTGCGCAGTCGTGGGCCTGCAAAAGGGAAAAACAGAGAACGCAATAATTGAATTGAAAAAGAAGGGCATTCTTAGATGCTGGATTCACTGGAGGACGGAGACCGATCAGGCAAAAGCGAGGTGCGAGCAGCTGCAGATGCAGTACATCGCTGGAAAGTGTCCAATGATGTATCTGAGCCAAGGCCTGAACATCCACACAATTCATGCCTGGATAGCAGGTGTGCGTGATAAACATTAATATTATTATTAATAAATTATTGTTGCGGAGAAGAGCAGAAAATGTATATAGAGTGAAATAGTTATAAACTGAGATATAGATGCCAGACGCTGATGTCAGTGAAGATGCTCTTGATAGACTGCTTGTTGCTCTTTCTGCCCAGGTGGTCAGTGAGCCGATTCAACTTGAGGATAAGATCATCATTCCCGTTCATAATGTAGCCCTGGGCATAGCCACCAGGACGAAGCGCACCGGCGCAAATTATGAAGAGGCTGAAGAGGCAAAAGAGGCGGAGACAAGAGAGGAGGGCACAGAAAAGCATGCATCAGACGGAGCAGCAGGTGGAGGATTGGGGATCACTCCTGTTGCTGTACTCATAGTATCCAACGGCTCCTCGGGACCGGATGGCGTGAAGCTTGTCCCCCTGTCTTCTCCCGGAGAATCGCTATTCGGCATTGCTGGAGACCTTATGGGGATAATGGGGAAACGCAAAAAGCCGGGAGAGAATGAAACGGCGAATATGGCGGCGATCATTATCGAATAGCCGCTTGATTGAGGCTGCGAAATGCTATCTTCCTATCCTGCCATATCGCAAGTCTTTTTCCTTCTTATCTCTATTTTCTTTGCGATCATCCTCCTTATTCTCCTCGCTCCATTCGGCCTCTCCCTGAACTTTGGAAAGAAGGAAAATCTGGTATGGGGGTGCATTAAATTGACCTGGCTTTATCTGACCATAATCAAGCGGGAGGTCTCGCCCCAATCAATTGAGGAGTTGCTGGCGTCCATCGGCCGAGAAAAGGATGTAATGGATGAAAAAAGGAAAACGAAGGAAGAACAGGGAAACCATGGAAAGGATGAAAACGATGGAAACGGCGGAGATGAAGATCATGATGCCGATGAGCTTAGGGCCAGAGCAACGGAGAACGCTTTCCAGAGATTGATCCAGCGATGGAGAAAGAAGAGCAGAGAACGAGAAGGGGAAAATCCAGAAGAGAGAATGCGGGAGGAGCCAGAAGCAGAAAAATTGAGCAGGGCTGGCGAGAGCATAATCGATGTCAATACCGATGGCAGTACCGATGTCCGGACTGATGGCAGGATAGTTGAGAAAAAAGAAGCATCGGGAAAATCGAAAAAGGCCCGCCGTTCTCCGGGCATAAGATCTCTAATTGATTCCGTCCCTGCTCTGGCAGAACTGCTTGGAGATCTGGGCAGGTCCATCAGCATCAAGAAATTCTCCGGCCGATTATGCTTCGGCCTGAACGATCCTGCCCAGACGGCTATAATCAGCGGATACATCTGGTTTTTTGCATCGCTCTTTGGCGTCTCGTTGGCTGATCTGACCATCGAGCCATGGTTTGATGGGTTGCGGCTGGAAGGGAAGATGGATATCGAGATCAGGGCCAGACTGATTTCGCCCATCTGGGCAGGAGTCAAATCCCTGCGGAGAAAGGAGATCCGGCGGCTTGTGAGAGAGATGCTGGGGTGGATGTAGATCATGGAGAAGATGGCTCTTGCCGAATTGGAAGTCCGAATTGTTGTAGGCAGGGAGATTGCCGCTGGCATCAGAACAATCTGGCCTGTCATGAAAATCATCATCATTAAGGGCTGCGGGGAAAGAGTCCTGGCAATTGAGGCCTCGCCCATAGCCATGCTCATCATCGAGGACCGGGCGAGACCGTATGCAGTATCCATCACCGGAAGGTCGATGGCAATCGAGGAGATCCTGGAGCTGGCTCCAGCTCTGGAATTCGTCCTGGCAAAGAGAGAAAACACAAGACCGAAAACCGGAAAAGATTAGATTGGATTAGATCAGATTGGATTAGATCAGATTGGATTAGATCAGATTGGATTAGATCAGATTGGATTAGATCAGATTGGATTAGATCAGATTGGATTATATTAGATTGGATTATATTAGATTGGATTATATTAGATTAGGTGGGATCGCCTCTGCCTCTTCATCTCAACAAGTCGGGTCTGCGCGTTCTGGGGATAGCAGAGAGCTTTGTGCGCTCTCGCCCGGTCTCCACGATTGCCGGCGTGATAATGCGTGCCGATCTGCGCGTGGACGGCCTGGCCTATGCTCATGCCACCGTTGGAGGCGACGATGCTGCTCTCGCTATCATGGGCCTCTGCCGGCAGCTGGACAGAGCAGATGTGAATGCTCTGATCCTGAGCGGCGCGGCCTTGAGCTGGTTTAACATAGTCGACCTGAAAATGGTCTTTGAGGAGACCGAAAAGCCCCTGATCTGCCTCACCTACGGGGACTCTCCCGGCCTGGAGGAGCATATTCGCCAGCATTTCCCCTGCCCGGATGAAAAGCTCCGCATCTATCGGAGTCTCGGTGAGCGCCAGAAGATCAATCTCAAGACCGGATATGAGGTCTTTGTCCGGGTCTGGGGAGCAGCGACCGATGAAGCAAGGATTCTGCTCAACAAATTTACCAGGGATGGGCGGGTGCCTGAGCCGGTGCGCCTCGCCAGGTTGGCGGCTCGGGCCAATCTTGAGCGTTGCAGCGATGAAAAGGCGCATCACTTTAAAATTGGCTGAATTCCATTTCACTGTTCCTAATCCAATTCGTTCCTCAAAAGATAGATCCTTTAGAGTGACACGAGAACTGTCATGAAAAACAAAGCTCCAGGAATAAAAACAGTAGGAAAAGAATTAAGAAGGAAACTGAAAAACGCAGCCGCAGGTAGATGGGAAGATATGAGAAGAGACATTATATTATTCCTGGGGCTTGCGCTAGTAATTTCGCTTGCTGCGGCTCTATCTAATGAAGCTGCCGGCCCGGTCACATACGTAACTGACGGAGACACAATAACCGTAGATGGCGTGGGAGTTGTGCGGCTGGCTGACGTCGACAGTCCGGAGCTTGGGGCACCGAGCGGAGCGGAGGCTAAAGAATACACGAGAGAGCAACTCCTGGGAAAACAGGTCTTCCTTGATCTGGACAACAAGACTGGAACGGACAAATATGGACGCAAGGTCTGCGTTGTCCTTCTTGCCAATGTCGATGGCACTGCGGGAGCAATCTTCAACCGCATGCTAGTGGATGCGGGCCATGCTAAGATCGAAGACGCAAAGGACAACGAATTCAACCCGGCTGACTGGTGGCCAGCAGTTCCCTCAGAAGAATTGGGTGATAAAAAGTATGTTGGCTCAACAAAATCCAATAAATATCACTATCCGGAATGCCGCTGGGCGAAAAAGATCAGCCCTGACAATGAGATATGGTTCTCAGATAGCGAAGATGCCCTGAGCCATGGATACGTGCCCTGCGGGGTCTGCTATCCGCCGTGAAAGGCAATTTTGATCGGCAATTCCTTCTATTATTCATGCTATTGCCGTTACTATTCCTGCTATTTTTTATCAGCCCAATCCGATGGCAAATCCTTAACTATCTGGGCGATAAGGAGCAGGCGGTGAAAAACATGTCAACAAGCCACAAGCTTATGCTCTCATTCCTCGCGGCATTGATTCTTTCGATTCCGGCTCTGGCCGAGAGTCCTTACAGTGTGAATGTGACGGCCGACAAGTTTCTGGGATATTGTCTGGTAAACCAGAGCGGATTTGCTCTCTATTACTTCTCTGGTGACAGCAACGCAGGCGGAGCTAGCAGCTGCTACGACGATTGCGCATCCAAATGGCCTCCATTCTACGTCCAGATAACAAACTTGCCGGACAGCCTGAGATCCGTCGACTTTGCCACAATAACCAGAACCGATGGGTCCATGCAGACAACATACAAGGGCTGGCCGCTCTACCTCTATTCTCTTGATAAGGAACC
>JAQVZT010000276.1 GCA_028708055.1 Methanothrix sp. | reverse complement strand
TGCATACGATTGTGATCAGCAAAGGCCGGTATGGCCGGACCAAAGAGATCACGCTCAGCGTTTACGCAGGCAAGCTCAAATCTACATTGCAGCAGGACTACCGGTTGAAGGTTCTGGGCAGCGTAGTCGTGCCTCAGCAGGCACGGCTGGCGCTTTGAGACCTGCAATTTTCCATTCTCTTTTTCATAGGAAAATCAATTTCGTTAGTCGGAGCAAGATTAAAGGGTCTTGAGCTTGCAGAGATCCGATTTAAGATAGCTATAAAAATTATAAAATATGGAAACATTTAGATACTATGAGGGGGGCTTTGGGCTAGAGTGAAGCAATGATCCTGAGGATATGCCTGCTGGCGATAATTCTGGTTACATTCGCGAAAGGGGCAATTTTGGGCGACGGTTTGTCCTTATCTGAATCCGTCCGGATGACGGGAGCATCGGCTCGGGATCTTATGGCGAATGGAAATGGTACTCCGATTGTCATTGATAGAGCAATCATCACCGGCGATTTCTATTTAGAAAAAAACCAGGTCAACTCTATCAGGATAACCAATTCAGTATTCAGAGATAATGTGAGTTGCGAGGGGACGGTGTTTAATGAGGAGGTTGATTTCGAGAATACCACCTTCCAAAAAAATGCTATCTTCAATGAAACAAAATTCATGGCGGCGGCGAATTTCAATGCCACTCGTTTCTTGGGTGGAGCGGTCTTCAACATGTCTCGCTTTGAGGATGGCGGGACCTTTGATTTCGCATACTTTAATGAAACAGCAGACTATGAAAGCGTCTGGTTCGACAAGTTTGCCACGTTTTATAATGCAACTTTCATGAAAGATGCTCAGTTTCCATTCTCTCTGTTCGATGGCGCTTATGCCAACTTTGAATCCGTAAGCTGCATTGGAGACGCCTATTTTTATGGCAGCCAGTTCAATACCTACTGCGCTTTCTCTGATGCCCGGCTGGAGAAGACTGCTGATTTTCATGGGACAAAATACTCAGATGGCGCCGGTTTCCTCCGGACGCAATTCCTCGGGCCAGCAAATTTCGCTAGATCTCGTTTTATTGCGGATTCCCTCTATTATCGGGCGTTCTTCAATAATACGGCCATCTTCTCAAATGTCAATTTCGAGGGTCCGGCGTTCTTCAACGACACCGTTTTTTCCAAAGATGCCGATTTTAATAGCGTGCAGTTTCTCTCCCCTACCGATATGTCAAATGCTGCTTTTGATGGCAACTTGCTGATGAATAATACGAAGATCACCAGGATGGTATTTGATGGTGCAACCTTTGGCAAAGAGACCCGTCTCTATCTGGCAAAAGCCGATATCAATAGGTTAATGGTGAGCTGGAGCGATATCAAGGACATAATCAACTTCGATAGCGCAGCCTACCTCTCTTTGATCAAGAATTACAAGGATCTCGGTCAGAGCAGCGATGCCAATGAATGCTACTACGAGCTTAGATATCTGAATCAGGGCAATAAGCCCCTGGGCTTCTCCAAGTTTCTGGACATTTTGGCCTGGCTGACCTGTGGCTATGGGGTGCGTCCCCAGTATGCGCTATTCTTTGGATTGGTGGTAATTCTCACCTTTGCCTTCATATACTGGTCAGGGAGAGGTGTAGAGGGATTTCATGATATTCACGGCCACCAGCTCATGATAGCTTCTCTCTTCTACAGCACTATTGCTTTTACCGCAAATTCCAAGGGCCTTCCTCTGCGGGGGCGGTACAAGTACCTGGGAATAGCAGAGGGCATTATCGGATGGCTGCTCATGGCTCTGTTTCTTGTGACACTGGGCAGGCTGATAATCGGATAGCTGACCATTGATCCTGGCCAGCCATAACCGAGCGGAGATTATAGAATCGCGTAGGGCACCCATTGGAAGGTGTCGTTATCCTCCTTCAGATTGGATAATGTGTATGGGACGTTTTCTAGGTCACCGGCTTCATTCAGCTTCATCCGACCGAATATACCTCGGTATCTCTCTGCAACTACTGGAAATGCCTGTTTGAAGGTTTTTGTGTCATTTGATCCTGTCAGCAGATAGGTATAGGTGATAAGCCAGAGTGCATCATAATCATTGGCTGCCAGAGAACAGGCTTGCCGTCCCGTTTCATTGGAGATTGCTTTCCTGATCCGTTCGTATTTGGGCTCGCATATTCCTCCGATTACCGGAGAGAGGAAATGCACCGAGAGCGCAAATTCTGCTGCTGTTTTATTCTGGCTTATTACCATATTAGTAAGGTCATTGCCATACCATCTGACTGAATTGAGCATCGGGTCGCCTGCTGCTTGAGATAGGATGGTGACGATTTCGTCGAATGATGATACATATACGGCAACGCAGTCCGCACCGTAACTCTCGACCGCATCTCTTACCTCAGAGTGCAGGAGGCTTAATTGGCTTGAAAAGTTCGTGGTCTGTGGATCATAGCGGATGGCCTCTTGCATTATTCTGTCTTTTCCCTCAAACTCGCTCTTGGTGGCGCTCAACATGTCATCGGCCCAAAGATCACTTCGAGCCAGCGGTATAAGCATTATTATGCCGTCCCTTAGCATTAAGGAAGCCATAAGGTGTGCTAGAGTTGCATCATCTGGCGCGAGCCGGAAGGTTGTATCATTTTCGATAGCGAGAGACTCAGCAGTACTACCGCCGCTTATCAGGACAATTCCGTTTTGATCGGCATATTCGCGTACGTTAGCAAGGCATTGGCTCTGTTCCGGTCCTATGATGATCTTTATTCCCTGAGATTGCAGATTCTTCAGAGCTTTCAGGGTTATGTCCGGGTCAGTTTGTGTGTCTTCAACTGCCACTTGAATCTGAATAGCTCTGCCGAGGTCGGAGAAGAGCTTGTTGATATCCGATTCAGCGATCTTCAGGGCGATCTGGGCGGATATTCCACAGTTGCTGCCATCGCCGTGAAGGGATAAAAGAGCTCCGATGGGTAAAATATCTTTCTGAGGTTGCAGCGCCCCAGGATCGCTTACCGCAGTGCTAAAACATATGATTATTGCAGCAAAAATTAGAGATATGATCGATATCCTCATTGATAAATCATTACTATTTCTGGAATATAGGTTTAACTATGGAACTTTTTTATAAAAGGATAATTAAAGCCGCCGATGGGATTCGAACCCATGGACTGCTGATTACGAATCAGCCGCTTTAACCGGGCTAAGCCACGGCGGCCCAAAAAACCAGAAAACCACAGACCGGCGCGAATTTAAATTTTGCGATCCTCGCACCGATCCTTTCCGGATCCGTTCTTCAGCTTCTCGATCTCCTCTGCCAGCTGGGGAAGGAATATGCCGATATCGGTAACAAGACCGATGGCCTGGGCTGAGCCCCGGTCCATGAGCTTGGTCACGGTAGACGGATTGATATCCACGCAGATGGTTTTGACAAAGGAGGGCAGCAGGTTGCCGACCGCTATGGAGTGTAGCATTGTTCCCAGCATTATGGTCATGTCCACCCCTCGCAGGGCTTTGTCCATGGCGTCCTTGGCTTTGGCAGTGTCCGTGATCACCTCGGGCAGAGGCCCATCATCGCGAATGGATCCGGCGAGGATGTAGGTTATCCCCTTTTGGGTGGCCTCATACATGATGCCCCCTTTGAGCTTTCCTTCGGCTATGGCGTTCTTGATTGAGCCGCTGGCCATGATCTCGCTGATGGCGTAGAGGTGGTTTCGGTGCCCTCCGGAGATGGCATTTCCCGAGCAGTCCATTCCCAGGCTGGTTCCGAAGAGCTGCCGCTCGATGTCATGCACGGCAACTGCGTTTCCGGCCAGGAGCACATCCACGTAACCCTCCCGGATGAGCCGGGCCAGAGATGGAGCAGCTCCGGTATGAACCACCGCCGGCCCGCAGACCACGGCTATCTTTCCGCCTGCTTTCCTGGTGCGCACAATCTCGCCGGCCAGCTGGCGAACCAGATCGCCGCTGGGCCGCTCCGAGCTGACCTCGTTGGACATGAATCCGAAGAACGTCTTCTCGCGGGGCCTTTCAGGAGGCACGACCTTTACCCCGCTGGGCCCTATGACCACGCGCTCTCCCTTTTTGATATGGCCGATGGGGG
>JAQVZT010000275.1 GCA_028708055.1 Methanothrix sp. | reverse complement strand
AAATCGAGGATACGATGATAATAGACATGCCGGTTACGAATATCTTTTTTCTCCCGAACATATCGGCTATCCGGCCAAACGGCACGACAAAGATGGCTGCGGATAGCAAAAAGCCTGTAACCACCCAGCCGAGAAGCGCCTGGTCAGGAACCGCAAAGTCGGAATTGATGGTGGGAAGCGCGACATTCACAGATGAAGCCAGGAACGGAGTGATGAAAGACGCCAGGCAAATGGTGGCGAGCACAAGCCGATTATCATTCATTGCGATTTGAGACAACGGCTTTCAAGTTCATAAAGCCATTTGCAGAACAGGCTTTTGGATTTCCATAATACTTATAATTTTAAATTAGACCTGCTGCCTCATTTCTTTCCAGCCGCAAACACTGTTGAATCGAAGAATGGCTAAATGGTAGAAAGTATTTATCTAGGGAAGAGGAATAAACATTTGGGGATGCTAAAGATTTGCGGAAAAATCGTCGCACCACCATAAAAATTTTTTTGGAGATAATAAGCATATAAAGAAGAGGGGGAACATTGGATAAAATCGTATAGGATATTCTCAGCCTTATTGGCCCTGATTACAATAGCATGTTTGACTGGGATTCAAGGCCAATATGCAGCGCCGTATAGCGGATATTCAGCCTCTGCAGCGAGTTCAGCTCTAAATCCTTTGCAGTTTTCTCAGTTCTACACCATGGCCATAGTCCCGGCCCTTGGCAGCCAAATCAGTGCGCCTCAGCAATATGCGGTATTAGGCAATCCGCCAACCACACTCTATTTCGGCGAAGAGATGCAAACGGTTTCATACTCTCAATATAAATCAAGTCCTTCGCTTGCAGGAGCCAACTCTTTATGGATTAAAGGAGCAACAGCTTGGACGCAGTACGCTGTAGTCCCTCTGGGAGCAACCGTATCTCTCCTCACGATATCTCCTGTTGGTGGCAGCGGATTCTTCACCATAGACGGACAAACGGGCAGCAATAACTACATTTTCTACCCAAATAGCTTACTGACCTTCTACGCAGGAGAAGTCGGACGACACATGTTATCTTTTGCAATAGACGGCCAGCCAAGCAACCAAGTGGTAATCGATGTAACAAATGCCAACTACATACAACCCAGCAATTATCCATCTCCAACAAATAACTACCCATGGTATTATCCGTGGTATTATCCATGGGACTATTATCCAGAGAGCTATTGCGGAGCAGGCTACCACCTAGAAAATGGCCAATGTGTACCTGACCATAGGAGACACTGGGGTAATAGATCACCATGAAAAGGGCAAATGGGGCTACACCAGCCGAAAACTGGCGACCACAAGATTGGAAATAACCTAAAAGAATCATATATTGGATCTGGCTCCTTATGCAGCCACATGCATCTGCGAGTCACTTCTCATTTTTTGATATGCATTTAACCGCGAGATATTATTATAGGATACTTCGCTACACTTAAATGCACTTATAATATTGAGCGGCAGATCGTACATCGGCTTTCTAAACTTGGTCCTCATGGGATGACTTAATGCTGTGAACATGATGGATTTAAGTGCGGGATTCATGCCCGTTAATTCTTGTGGTCCCGTAACCATCATAGCAAAAAATTTTTTTAAAATACTTGTCGAACATTAAGGATGCAAAAGAGGCCTTTGCTAGAGGCATATTGATATGAGTGAGGGCCTAATTGGGCTCTCGCATAATCCCTAAATAGGAGCGCAAATAATTCCCTATAAAATTTATTCAATTACAAGAATCGCATTCATTTTATGGGCAAGAAAGCGCCGAGGGTGAGATTCGAACTCACGAGACCCTTTCGAGTCACCAGCTATCCAGGAGAAATTCACTCCAGGCTGGCGCCCTACCGCTAGACGACCTCGGCATACTTCGGATTCATTTTCAGCGCCTTGGGGCGCAAGGTGCTGCTCGGGAAGCTTCCATTTCGGCCAGCTTCCACGCCTTGGGATACGTGCCCGGCTCCATTATTACCCTTTCGGTCAGAACGGCAATACCGCTCTTGCCCTCAAGCATCTCCCGGCTATTCATATTCGCCTGGCCAATGCCTACTGCTTCTCCTTTCAGGGTAAAGAGGGCCACAGTGTCCCCCGGATTTATCTCCGTCTCCAGGCTGATCAGGCCGGGAAGGGCGAGAGGCGCGCCGTGGCAGACGGCATCCACGGCATTGTCCGCTATGACGAGCCTTGGCAGATGCCGCAGGGCCGCTTCGACAGGCAATATGCAGCGGCGCAGTCCGGTCTCGTCACCCGTCTCCTTCCAGACGGCATAGGCATCGGCCAGCTGGTGCAGGGTGACGAGAGTTGCGTCTTCGCGAAATGGCCCGGCTCGCGTGCGGCGCAGCTCCTCCATGTTCGCGCCAGTCCCCAGGGCAAGGCCGATATCAAAGCAAAGCTTGCGCATGTAGGACCCCGCCTGACAGCCCACGCGCATGAGAACTCGCTGCTCCTCAATCTCCAGAACATCCAGATAATAAATGATGCGAATACGCAGCTCCTTTACTACCGAGCTTTTCAGGGGAGGCTTCTGGAATATGGGGCCCACGAACTGCCCGCAGACCTCGGTGAGTCTCTTTCTGGGCAGAGGCTTATGAACGCGCATAAGGCAGATGTACTCTTTTCCTGCTAGAAGAAGGGTATCGACAATCCGGGTAGCATCACCGAGCAAAACAGGCAGAACGCCGGTCACCTTGGGGTCCAGTGTGCCGCTATGGCCCGCTTTCTCTACTTCCAGTATCCTTTTTACCCAGGCGGCGATCTCATGGCTGGTCGGCCCGGAGGTCTTGTCCAGATTGATGACACCAAGGTTCAGATGCATCTTGAGGCTGCGCTTCTCAGGAGCCATGCCATAGGCAGGATCGGTCTTGCCGTTTCGCTTTATCAGAATGGACCTGGCCCGATCCGAAGGAAGAATCTGAGGATAGGTCCCGCCAGGGGAAGACGATGATGATGAAGATGATGATAACGAGGACTGCGAACCAGGCGAAGAATGAGAGGTCGACCTGGGCGGCGCTCCAGGCGAGCGTCCGCCAGAGCCCCCGGATTTTGCGTGGGTAGTCCTATCAGCATTGGCGCGATGGATCACTGACACGAGCTTCCTCTCACTGCGGCGAGCACAATTGCGAGGCAGTTGGCTTCATTGAACTTTCCGCTATCCACTACGAGATCATAAGCTGAAAAATCACTGATATCGATATTATAGTACATCTTATACCGTCGGGATTCGCTCTCCTCCCGGACGCGCGTCTCCTGCATGGCATCATCAATCAGCTTTGACTCCCGTTTGGCTATTCTCTCCGCCCTGATGCGCAATTCCGCTTTCAAGAGTACCTTCAGGTCAGCCGGCAGGAGGTGCCCTGACAGCCTGCCCTCGAAGATTCCTCCATCCCTAGCCAAGACCTTCTGAGCATCGTCGATTAGGTAATCGATCTCAGGACCTTTCTCAGCCAGGCGGTTCATATCCCGAACAGAGATGTTCTTCTCTGCGGCAATCTTGCGAAAAAGGTCGCCGGAGTTAATCCAGCGCAATTTCAGTTCCTGGGAAAGAGATCGAGCCAGAGTTGAGGTGCCTGTTCCCGGCGCACCGCTAATAGTAATTATCATCTCTAGCTCATGCTCCCTATGTCCAGAGCCTTGCGAATAATCTGCGATACCGGCAGTGAACAGACAAAGTACCAGTAGAACCAGTAAAGGATTGGCCCCATTACAGTGGCTTTTATGGGATGCGTGCCCCAGAACGGAAATGTCATAGTAAGATCCGGGTTGGCGGAAATGAAGCTGTATAGCCACATGAAGAGCGGTATGGAGATGATGCCGATATAGAGCATGGGCCGGAACTGCATCTGCATCATCTTGCCCTGCTCTGATACCACCTTCATCTGCTCATTCTGCATGGCCTGAATCTTTGCCTGATCTCCTGAGAGCTGCGCTTCCTTCATTCGCCTCTGGAGCGACTTCATCTTTTCCTGCTGGACTCTCAGATACTCCCAGTCCATGGTGTACTTCTGAATCAGGCTGGCATATAAACCGGTAACTGCTGCCAGAATGAATACGACTACAT
>JAQVZT010000274.1 GCA_028708055.1 Methanothrix sp. | reverse complement strand
CAATATCAAACGTTATCGTCAGTGCCCTGGCCTTATCCTCCTTGGCCTTCTGCAAGGCTGCATCAGCATCCATTTTTGTACAACTTCCATGGACTCACATTCTTGGTCTTGCTCCCCACCCGCCAGACGGCCCTGGCTGAGACAAAGAGAGAATAAACCTAATTATTATTCTTCAAGTTATCAAGAGCAAATGTGGCGACGGATCTAACAGAGCTATCCTCATCAGAAAGCAGGAGATTTAAGGCATCTTTTGCCCTTATATCACCTATAAGCCCCAGAGAGTTTGCGGCTTGCCAACGTACTTGAGGCACGTCATCTTTCAGAGCCATTATTAGTGGTTCAACAGAACGAGTATCATTCAGTTTTCCTAGAGCTTCTGCCGCATTAATTCTAACTAAAGCATTTTGATCGTCAAGTGATGCAATCAGGGGATCAACAGCGCGAACATCCTTAAATTCTCCCAAAACCTTGGCAGATCGCGCTCTTACCTCCTGATTTTGGTCGTTCAATGTTTGGATCAATGGTCCCCCAAGGCGCGTGGATCTTTTAATCTCCCCAGGCTCCACACGGCTGCACTTCTAACAAGATCAGATTCATCCGTTAAGGCTTGAATCAAAGGATCTATCGCTCGGGTGTCATTAAAATTGCCCAAATAAAATGCTGCATCAGATCTGACATACGGGTTCTCGGACTTTAGCTCCTGGATCGATAACTCCACGCTTGGATTTACTGAAATATGCTTTGTGGTATTTAAATCAGGCTCTTTAGTTTGGGTAAGAACTGCACCTTGTTCAACAGCGCCTTTGAAGTTAGAGTCAGCTAAGCCGACATACCCAAAGCTCTCGTCCACAAAGGTGGCATTTCCGAAGTTCTCGTCCATGAGGTAGGTAGTGCGATTGATGCTGAATAAATCGAGGCCTGATGTATCATTGATTTTTGATATACTGACACCGTCAGTTTTGTTGATGCTAATGTAGACAGGTCCGTTGAAATCTGAACCACTGAAAAATCCAGCAGTTTCGTTGATATTAGAGTCCCAGAAGCTAGCATGGCGATTGAAATTCGTGTCCTTGAAGTTGGCATAACCGATGTTTGCGTTCATGAAATAGGCAGTGCCAATGAACTTAGAACCACTAAAGCGTGCCTCGCCCTCGAAGTTCGAACCGCGGAAGTAGGCATCGGCATTGAATTGCGAGCCCGTGAAGTAGGCATTGCCATTGAATTGCGAGCCACTAAAGTAGGCATCGCCTTCGAATTTCGAATAACGGAAGTAGGCATCGCCGTTGAACCTTGAGTATATAAAGTTAGCATGACCAGAGAATTTCGAGCTGCTTAAGTGGGCATCGCCTTCGAAGCTCGAGTTCATGAAGCAAACATTGTCCTTGAAGTTCACGTTCTTGAAGCTGGCAGAGGTGAGTTTTGAACTACTGAAATTAGTATCGCCTTCGAAGTCCGAATAACGGAAGTAGGCATCGCTAAGTTTTGAACTACTGAAATTAGCATCGCCTTTGAAGCTCGAGTTCACAAAGAAGATTTTGTTATTGAAGTTCGCATCCATAAAATTAGCAGAGCCATTAAATAACGAGGTAAAAACTACAGGTCCGTTGGATTCCAAGCCAGTAAAGTAAGTATCGCCATTGAATATCGAATAGATGAAGCCGACATCGTTATCGAAGTTCGCGTCCATAAAATTAGCAGAGCCATTGAATAACGAGGCGAAATAAGCAGTGCCATAGAATTTCGAGCCTGTGAAGTAGGCATTGCTATCGAACTTCGAGCCTATGAAGTAAGAATCACCTTCGAATGTCGCGTCTATGAAGTAGGCAGAACTGCCAAAGGTAGTTGAATTAAAATCCACAGAATTTTGGAAATGGGTATGGTTAAAATAGACCGGACCTCCTATATTCAGTGCACTGAGGTTCAAATCACCTATTATAGTGCAATTATCGAACTTTGCGGATTTCCCCGCCAAGATTCGTGAGATAGCGTCACTAGAAGAAATCACTTTTGATAAATCCATAGCATCACCGGCTACCGAGTTTTGTTCATTGGTGATCATCGAGGTATTTTTCTCCCAACTTTCTGTGATGTTCTGACATTGTGCTGATGCCGTAAACGCAAGTAAAATGCCAAAAGCAACATAGGTCAATCTCATAAGATCTAATAAGTGTCCCGCAAAGATATGTTTACCGGCCTCAATAATCTTGACATATGCCATGCAACAAAAAGTGATACACAGAAGTTTTCCATGTCAAGCTCTCAGAGGCTGATGCGATGAATCCGTGTCGTTTTGAAGCTTAAGAACCTAAGTTCCCGGCCCCTTGATCATCCCCGTCTTCCCCTGGCTCTTCTGCTTCAGCTTCCCCATCAGGCCCGATACCCTCTCCTTGGCCTGCTCTGTCCCCACAACATCTCGCTCGAAGGACATGTTCAGGATATCTCCCTCCTTGCACCCCTCCGGGAGATGAGAAAGAGGGAGATTGAGCTTGAACTCGCCCTTATCCCCCAGCAAAAGGACCGCCAATTCTCCTTCGACCCGATCAATTACAGCTTTCATTTTTCAGCACCTCACGGAGGATGGCACACACCACAGGGCACATACCCGTGCGCCCGGGCGTCCGCTGAGCTGGAAAAAGTAATCAGGTTTGCAGGCTTGATCTTTTTCGCAGCCGAGCAACTCGGGTAATGATACTTGTCAGACTTTGTGGAGCCCACGAAAGGCCCCTGCGAAACCGTGGCGGCAGTTGTGGAGGCAGTAGCCGTGGCAGGCCATGCTACTGAGGAGGCCGTGGACTTCGGAGCGGTGCTGGCCGTATTCCAGGATTGCTTCTCGGTTGAGACGGAATAGGTCTGCCCGTCAGTGGTCACTACGATATTCCCGTTGCTATCCGTCCGGTAGATCTTCGAGCTGGTGCTCTGCAGGGCGCTCAGGGTCTTCTGGGTCGGGTGGCCGTAGTCATTTCCTGCCCCGACTTCAATAACCCCTCGACCTCTGGCCGGACTTTGGCCAAGAATGCCGAGCCTGTTGAGGACGAGCTGCCATGATGGCCGATTTTCATTACAGTGCTCTTCAGGTCGTATCCCGCGGCCATGATGCTGTCCTCGGCCTCGAAACCGGCGTCGGCCATTAGGAGGAAAGACACTTTGTTGTAAGTGACTTTCAGCACTACAGAATTCTGATTTAGGTCGTTACCTGCAAATGGTGTTGAAGGCGGAAAGAGGACCTCGATCTTGAGTTTGGGGTCCAGATCGATGGTCTGGCCCCGTTCTGCCACCGCAAAAGGTATGTTTTTTTGATCAATCAGGGTCAGGAAATTCTCGTAGGTCTGCGACGTGTGCGGCTGACCGCTATCCAGAACCTGCCCCACAGGGAAGTCATTGAGGACTGCAAGAAGGCCCCCGATATGGTCCTCATGCGGGTGAGTTGCGACCAGAAGATCCAGTCTCGAAACTCCGTGATCCCGCAAATAAGACTCGACTCGCGGCCCCATGTCCTGTGTGCCGCCGTCGATGAGAATGTTCTTTCCAGCAAATTGGAGCAGCTCAGAGTCACCCTGGCCCACGTCGATGAAGTGGACGGTGAGATTCTCGCTTGCGGATACTGCTGCAGCCGAGACGGCGATGATGAGGATCGAGAGCAGAGCTGCTTGCAGGACACGCTTCAAATTGACCTTAATCATTTTCCTTTTCCCTCGAAGGGCCACTATATCGGATTAAGAATAAAAAACTTGACCTTCAAATCTTAAAGCTACTCGACGAGACTGATGCACCCTAAAACCTCAAAGTTGATATCTTTTCAGCGTGCAATGACTTCCCAAAGGGATGAACATGGCCGAGAAAGAGATGCGAAACTTCGCCCTGCGGGACGAGAACGGCAACGAGATTGGTGTTTTTGCGGGCAAAGCGCCCCGCCAGGCGGCTCTGAAGGCAGCCAACCGGGGCTACACGGATATCAGACTGCGGGAGCGGGGAACGAAGAAGGTGCATATATTCACAGGCAAGAGGGTGCAGGTTGACAAGCCCAAGAGCGGGCCGGCCTGGATGCCTGACAAGATCTGGAAGCCGCAGGTCAAGAAGG
>JAQVZT010000273.1 GCA_028708055.1 Methanothrix sp. | reverse complement strand
GTAGATCTCAGAGGGCAGCTGGATATTGTAGGACATTATGAGCCGGGCGGCCAAAACAGCTAGGATGCTGCCCAGCACTGCCGCCGGTGGAGCGAGAATCAGGCTCTCCAGAAGGAATATTTTGAGAATCGACCGACTGGTGGCTCCCATGGCCATGAGAATGCCGATCTCCTTTGTCCTCCGGCTTATTATCATTATCATGGTGTTGGCTATGCCGAATCCTGCAATTATAAATATCAGCACATAAAATATCCAGGAGAAGATCGATTGGGTCTGAATGAGCTTGAGGATATCGGCATTCATATCCTCCCAGGACTTGGATTGATAGCGGTATCTTGCCTTGAGATCCTCGGTTATGTAAGGCGCCTGGTAGATGTCGCTCACCCTGGCGTCCACTTCGGAGACGACGTCTCCTTTTCCTATCAGGTCTTGGGCGGTGGAAAGAGGAATATAGATCTGCGTCTTGTCTTTAGCCGATCCGGTCTCAAAGAGGCCGGCAACCTTCAGTCGCAGAGATATGTTTCCTCTTGCCAGGGTAAAATCGTCTTCCGGATGCAGCTTCAGCTCTTCGGCGAGCTTGGTTCCCATAAAAGCGGAATACTTTCTGCTCTCCAGATCTTGAAAGTTGCCGAGGACGATGTCCTTTTTAACCTTCATCAGCAGGTCTTCGTCCACCGGATTGACCCCCAGGAATTCGACCCCCCGGATTTTTTCCTTGTACCGGGCGGCAGCCTTTCCTATCAGCCTTGCGGATACCGCTTCCACACCGGGATAATCCAATAGCCGAGCGGAAATTGTTTTGTAGAGATACACATAATCTTCGTCTGACTTCGGCTGAACATAAATGTGAGGATTGTTTTCAACGGTGGTGGTGATGATCTCCTCCTCAAAGCCACCCAGCAGGCCCATGAAGACGACAATTATAGCGACCGCCAGCGTAACTGCGGCTACCGTGAAGAATGCCATCCTGGGGTTTCTGAGGATATGCCTCCTCGCTATGGTAAACTCATACATTTAATTGTCATCACTCATCCGTTGATGGCCAGAGCGGGATCAAGCCGGGATGCCTTCCAGGCGGGATACATGCCTGCTATCACGCTAAGGGCCGCGGCCACCAGAACTATTGCCAGAAAGTTTCCGGCATTGATCACTACAGGAAGTGATATCTCCTGGCCGCCGGGCGCCTCCATCTTGATCTCCAGGCTCTTCAGATAAAGGGATACGATAAGCCCAAGGATGCTTCCCAGCAGGCCGCCCATTAAACCCAGGATGGCGCTCTCCAGGAGGAAGATATTTCTGATGTTTCCGCCGCTCGCGCCCATAGCCATGAGCATGCCGATCTCGCTGGTCTTCTCGTTGACCAGCATATACATCACGCTGCCGATTCCAAACGCGGCTATTATCAGTATCAATAGCATTATCAGTCGGTTCTGAAAGTTCTCTATGGCCAGCGTCTTCAGTATCTCCGGGTAAAGAGTCTGCCAGCTCTCTGCCTTGTATCCCTGAGCCTGCATATTTGCGGCAACGCCATCCGCCAGATAGACATCATCCAGCTTGATATCAACAGACGAGACCACATCGCCCTCATCTACGAAGTCTCTGGCTGTCGAGAGGGATACGAAGGCGAGGTTATCCGGCCATCCTGTAGGCAGCTTGAAGATACCTGAGACTATGAGGCTCCTGCTTTCTTCATCCGGAACTCCTGCGTAGATTGTCTGCCCCAATTTGACCTTAAGGCTATTTGCAGTCTTTTCTCCCAGGACAACCCTTTTGCCGTCCTGGACTGAGGAGAGATCTCCCTGGAAGACATATTTTCCTATGTGGTAGATCCTGTCCATATCGTCCGGATTCGCGCCGGATAGGGCCACGCTCTCCACGTTATCCTTGTAGGCGAGCGTCACCTCCGCTCCCAGGCTGGGCGAGACGGCAACCACGCCGGGAATGGCCCAGGCCCTGTCCATCAGGGTCCTGTAAAGATAGATGTAATCGTCGCCTTCCTTGGGCGTGACGGTAACATGGGGAAGGTCTTCTACAATTATATCAAAAAGCATACCCTGAAAGCCATCCTGCATGGATACGGATATCAGGGAGATGGCCACGGCTACTGCAATAGCTGCCACGGAGAGGAAAGTTCCTCTCTTTTTATAGGCGATATGCCGCATGACCACGGATAGCTCGAAGTCGGGAATGATATTGGGCAGGTCCTGCACCTCACAGTGCATTGATGAGTGTTTTGGATTATCTAGTTAGTGATAAGAGGCCCGGGAAAAAGAAGAATGCACGGAACGACCAGGCGTCTCGCTATCAATCTCACTTCAACTTTTTCTCGAGCTTTTTAAGCTTCTTCTTGGCGTCTTTGCTGCCTGCATCTGCCAGCTTGGAAAGCTCTTCCGCCTTGGCTTTCTTCACCCTATTGAGCTTCTCTAGTTGTTTCTTGCTTGTTGGCATTAATTTACCTCCCTACGCCTCTGGCTTAATCTATTTAGCCTTTTTCCGTCCCGAATATTCACTCGATTTGGCGAGTTCATTAGGCAAGCTCATCTGGCAAGCTCCTTTTGCAGTTCGCCTTTCGCGCAGACTTGCCATCCGAGGATGGCTTGGGCGCGATTGCCAGCCCATCTCCCTTCCGGCAGGCCATTTGATCACTTTAGGATAGTAACCTTTAATTAGTGGGAGGAGCAGAGTACCGTATCACAACAGCAACAGCATAAACGGATCGAAAATGAGGGTACTATTATGTGTCAGATGGAAGCAAATATGGGTATGAAGCACACGGGAATGGGGATGGGAATGGGCAAGCACATGGGAATGGGAATGAAGCATATGGGAGCCATGCATTCGATGTGCGAATGCGATGGCAGCTTCCCGCTGATCGGCGACAAGATGCCCAGGATGGAGGTCAAGACCACCCACGGCATGATGACCCTGCCCGATGCCTTCGCAGGAAAGTGGTTTGTGCTCTTCAGCCATCCCGCTGACTTTACCCCGGTCTGCACCACGGAATTTGTGGCCTTTGAGAAGAGGCGGGAGGAGTTTGCGAAGCTGAATTGCGAGCTGATCGGCCTGTCAATTGATCAGGTCTTCTCCCATATGAAGTGGACGCAGTGGATAAAGGAGAATCTGAAGGTAGAGATCAAGTTTCCCATCATTGCCGATGATCAGGGAAAGATTGCTCAGAGAATGGGCATGATTCATCCCGGAAAAGGCAGCAATACAGTTCGGGCCGTATTCATAGTCGATCCGGAGGGAACCATTCGCCTGATACTCTTCTATCCCCAGGAAGTGGGCAGGAATATGGATGAGGTATTGAGAGTGGTAAAGACCTTGCAGGTTGTGGACAAGAACAAGGTTGCTGCTCCTGCCAACTGGCCAAACAATGAGCTTATCGGCGATCAGGTGATTGTGCCGCCTCCCGCTGACGAGAAGACTGCTGCCACCAGGAAGACGGGCGGAGATATGGTCTGCGAGGACTGGTGGTTCTGCCACAGGAAGCTGTAAGAGTACGGTTCATTTTCTCATTTTTTAGGGTCAAAGGTTTGAAAACGCCCCTAACCCATGAACCGATGATCTCAAGTTTTATATCCTCAGCAAAACATTGTCATTGCTTGAGGAATCTATATTGGATCGATCAATTTTTAAGCTAATCCTCCTGGCGCTTATTATCGCGGTGTCGAATTCAAGGCAAAGCTGAGGGTAGTGCAAATGTGACCTAAGATACAAGGCGATAACCATATTATCACTAACAATACATGCATTTCTCTGGCTATGCTGCGGCAAGGATGATATTCGATTCTCGCCCCTCAACGGTGTTGTGCCTCAGCATCGCCCCCAAGATTACTTGCTGGTGGCAAAGATGCAGCTTAGCGAGCCGCAATTGGCTGGCCGCAAGTTGAAGGCCATCTAGAAGCCGTTTTAACTTGCTGATCAAAAAAGGAGATGGGTTAAAGCGCAATCACACGCACGGCAGCCAGTCAACGCTTATGGCTCCGCAGGTTGAGTTGCCCCAGAGCTGAATGAACTTCTCGATGGAGAAGACGCCGGTCAGGTCCTCGACGGATCTGCCGTACTCGGCATGCCTGCCCTTGAGCT
>JAQVZT010000019.1 GCA_028708055.1 Methanothrix sp. | reverse complement strand
TTGTTCGGGTCTTGTTCCACCGAAATCTTCTAACCCGGAAACACCATGATGGTTGATGTAGCTATAGAGTTACGTTGAGTACGCAGGGTGATTTATAGTTTCTGTTGATTTTTATAGCGGGAACGAATCTGCCGAGATGATGATTATGAAAAAGTCGCTGGGGAATAAGACCCTTCTCTATCCCACGCCGGTCTGCGTGATAGGAACATACGATTCTTCCGGAAAGCCAAATGTGATGACTGCTGCATGGGTTGGAATCTGCTGCTCCAGTCCGCCATGCATTGCCGTTTCTCTCAGGAAAGCCACCTACACTTATGGCAACATCATGAGCCGCAAGGCATTTTCCGTGTGCCTGCCATCGGAAAACTATGCCAGGCATGCAGATTATTTCGGCATGGTCTCGGGCAAAGATGTGGATAAATTTGCCGCCAGCGGCCTGACGCCGCTAAAGAGCGAACTTGTGGATGCGCCGCTGGTAAAGGAGTTTCCGATAGCTATTGAGTGCAGGCTGCATAGCTTCCTTGAAATCGGTCTGCATACCGAGTTCATCGGCGAGATCCTGGATGTCAAGGCCGACGAGTCCTGTCTGGGAGCTGACGGCCTGCCTGAAATTGAGAAAGTTCTGCCAATTCTCTTTTCGCCAGAGGGACGGAGATATAACGGAGTGGGAAGGTTCATTGGCAGGGCATTCTCCCTGGGTAGAGAACTCAGAAAGGATGCCTGAACTTCAATTCATCCATTTTTTTACCCTGACGAATGTGCGCTTGAGATAATCCGTAGCAAATGGCGGCAGGAGCGAGTGGCGATGAATAAGATGGTAGTGTGTCTACTGATGGTTTGTGTTCTGGCATTCGCAGGAATAAACGATTCGCTGGCAATGCAAATATTCGTTAAAACCCTGACGGGCAAGACAATCACCCTGGAAGTGGAACCCAGCGACAGCATCGAAAATGTCAAGCAGAAGATTCAGGATAAAGAAGGTATACCACCGGACCAGCAGCGTCTGATTTTTGCGGGCAAGCAACTGGAAGATGGCCGAACGCTTGCGGATTATAACATTCAGAAGGAATCGACCCTTCATCTGGTTCTCCGGATTCGAGGTTACGGCCTGGGCGACTATGTCTGGGTGGATGAAGACGGCAATGGCCAGCAGGATCTGGACGAGCCGGGACTGGAAGGGGTCACTATAAACTTGAAAGACGCAGCAGGAAACATAGTCGCGACAAATGTCACCGACGTCTACGGAAGGTATCTCTTTGAGGACCCTGATGCTGGAGATTATTATCTGGAATTTCTACCACCGGCAGGCTACGAGTCCACAAGCAAGGATGCAGTTAATGATAACGAAATTGACAGCGATGCTGATCCAGTTACCCACCTGGCTGGACCGGCTACGGTGGTGACGGGCAGTTCCGACCTCTCCTGGGATGCGGGATTCTATCTTCCGTCCTCCATCTCCGGCATGAAGTTCGAAGATCTCAACGGAAATGGGGCCAAGGATGCAGGCGAGCCGGGTCTCGCTGGCTGGACCATCAGGCTTAAGAAAGGAGCAACAGTGGTTTCCAGCGCAGTGACTGCCGCCGACGGCAGCTATTCTTTCACCGGAGTTTCTCCTGGCAGCTACACGGTTGAGGAAGCTGCACAAGCTGGCTGGACGGAATCCTATCCTGCCTCGCCAGGAACGCATTCAATCACTCTGGTCTCAGGAGTGGGCGGACCGAATGATATAGATTTCGGCAACTGGAGAGCGACCGGTTTCTCTGGAACGAAATTCGAGGATATCAACGGCAATGGTTTCAAGGATGCAGGCGAGCCGGGAGTCGGTAGCTGGACCATTAGACTTTTCAGAGGTGCAGTGGAGGTTGCCGAAACAGTGACTGCCGCCGATGGCGGCTATTCCTTCAATAGCATTGCCCCCGGCAGCTATTCTGTAGAGGAAGTAGCACAGGACGGCTGGGTTCAGTCCTATCCACCAACACCCGGAACGCATGCAATCACCCTGGTCTCAGGTGTTGCGGGGCCGACAGACATCGACTTCGGCAACCGTGTCTCTCTCGATATCTCCGGCCTGAAGTTCCACGACAAAAATGCCAACGGCCAAAAGGATGCAGACGAGCCTGCTCTCTCCGGCTGGGAGATCCAGCTAAAAGACCGCAGCGGCAACCTACTGCAGACTGTTGCCACCAGCTCTGAGCCAGGCAAGGAGGGAGTCTACGAGTTCGTCGATCTGCAGCCCGGCACCTATCGGGTATATGAGGTTCAGAAGGATGGCTGGGTTCGGACTGCTCCTGAGCAGGAATACCATGCCGTAACCCTGACCAACATGCCCTCCCGGGGAAATATGTTTGGAAATGATCTTATGAAGATATCTGGCACGAAGTTCGAGGACAAGAACGGCAACGGAGCGAAAGATAGCGGCGAGCCGGGCATGGAAGGCTGGACCATAAGGCTCATGAAAGCGGGCACAGAGGTCGCTAAGACAGTGACCGTCGCCGATGGCACTTATTCGTTTACAGGCATTGCTCCGGGCAGCTACACGGTTGAAGAGGTGGCCCTGCCCGGCTGGACTCAGTCCTATCCGACCTCACCAGGCACGCATCCCGTAAACCTGGTCTCAGGAGTCCCCGGACCGACTAACCTCGATTTCGGCAACCGTAGGTTTGTGCAGGCATTGCAGGTCGCAATTACTGCCGACAAACTGAATGTCCTGCCCGGCCAAAAGCTGACCTTTTACATCACCATCAATCACGACAGCAGTATCGGTCTCAATAGCATGATCGTTGAATACACTCTTCCCAGCGGCCTGAGTTTCATCGACTCAGACTACAGTCCTCTGAACGTAACTCAGAACGCTGACGGCACCACCACAATCACCTGGAAATTCTCTGCCTTCAGTCCTCAGATGGCATCCCAGATAGCGGATTCGGAGAAATCAGGAGATGCGAATGCTCCTTTAACCACCATAACCGTAAACTCAGAGGTCCTGCCTGACGCACCGGAAAATCTCACCGGCACAGTCGTGGTGACAGGGGACTCCGACGAGGCGACGATAGCCCAGGCCAGGGACACGGTCTCGGTGAATGTGGAAAAGCCGACCGGTCAACCAATCCGCTTGAACAAGACCTCTGACATGAAGGAGGTCTGGCCTGGAGCTACCATCGGATACACCATCGCTTATGAAAGCCTCCTGGCTAAAGCCGTTTTGACCAATGTGGTGATCACCGAGCAGGCCTCCTCAGACCTCATCTTCCTCTCTGCCTCGCCTGCTCCGGACCAGGGCACGGATAACGTCTGGACCATCGGCAATCTGGCCGCTGGCCAGAAGGGCACCATCAGCGTCCTCTTCCGGGTTAAGAACGCCTCCAACCTGAGCTTCCTGAGCCAGTCTTCGGTCTCAGGCAGCGGATTTGCGAGCACCTACCGCCGCCTCTCCACAGAGACGCAGAGCCAGGGCCTAAAAAACAGCGTCATCCTGACCTGTAAGGAGTTCACACCCGTCTCCACCTCCTACTTCGTCAAACTGAGAAATAACGATGGAACGAGCCTTCTCAAGACGGAGCACGGCAGCGGCGAGTACCAAAGCGAAGAGGTCGCGGCTCTGCAGATGCAGAACCGCTCGATAAGCGCCAAGGGCTCGCTCAAAGCCGTCTACCGGCCCACAAGCTTCTCTCTGCCCGGGGGCAGGTCGATAGATTACAGCAGCGAGATCTCATCATTGACCAGAACTCGCAACCGTGCCACCCAAGCCTCAACGAGCAATGCGGTCCGATACGCCAAGAGCCTGGAGATGGATGAAAAGCTTCTCATCGACAGGAACGAGACCCTGGTCTCAGTCGAAGGCACTCTGCAGGGCCAGCTCCACCTGGGCGCTCTGAAGAAAGACGGCATCGCAGTCAAGCCCTATCCCATCTTCGAATCTTCTCAGGACTACACTGGATCATTCAGTTTCAATAGCAGCCTTGAGGATTACGGAAGCAACCTGCGCCTGATCGTCAATGCCTCCGGCCAGGGCGAGGTTGCCAGCGACCGGCGCCTCAAGAAGAGCCAGAGAAGCTACGAGCACGGCAGCGGCAGCTACGAGAGCGAGCAGCAGGCAAGCACCGCGGAGAGCTATCTGGCCAAAAATCTATCCATGAGATCAGATCCAATGTACGGATATGGCAAATGGCAGTCGGGTATCTGGTCGAAGAGTTCAAGCAAGAGCTACCTGGGCCAGCAGATCAGTGGGGCGGACTTCATCAAAGAGTATACAAAAGCCTCAGGGCTGAACGAGCTGTCCAGCATTCTCAGCTATCGCGGCCAGGGTCGCTTCCTGGCGGTCTCCGGGCCAGATGGCAAAAGCGCTCTGGACCTGGACGAGGAGTACATTGGAGACTATTCTCTTCAGCGTAAGGTCCGGATGAGCGGAGTATCCCGATTTGACTGGCCTCACCTCACCCTGAACAAGACCGGCCTGGCGGAGCCTGCGACTGCGACCGCAGATTACACCATCACCGTTCAGAACGACGGCAACACCGCTCTGGGCCCGGTCTACGTCTGGGACATCTTCCCGGTGGGAACCGATTACCTTGGCTCGTCGCTCAAGCCGAACCGGCTGCATCCGGGCTACGCGAATTGGTCTCTGCTCTACCTGGGCATCGGCCAGTCCGTGACCATCAAGCTAAGGCTGAACTTAACCGACCCACAGGATGAACTGGTCAACCTGGTCTATGCCTCAGGCGGGATTGACGGCGAGTGGGTGACAGCTGGCAACATGAGCGTCATTCGGTCAAGCTGGCTGAACTGCTGCGAGCCGGGTCTATTCATGGAAAAGCAGGCCCGGATCGACGCAGTCGATGGCCGGGTCATCTGGTATCGAATCCTCCTCCAGAACCGGGCGAATGTGAGCCTCGTGGCCCGGATCACGGATCGCTTGCCAGGGGGCCTTTCGCTGCTCAATGCATCAGCTGAGCCACAGATCGTTGGGCCGGATCTGGTCTGGGTTACGACGGCCATACCGGCAGGCAAGAGCCGGTTTATCGAGTACCGTGTCCAGGCCTCGCAGGACGGCAGGTTCGTGAACACCGCCCTGGCAGAGGCTCATGCACTGGACGGATCAGGCGGGGGATCGAAGCAGGCCAGCGCCACGGTGATGATCGGGCAGGCCACGTCCTACTCCGAGGACGGCTGGAGGCCGCCGGAGTGGGGACTGGACAGAATGGAGATGATCTGCGACGATGAGATCGCCGGGGATGACGACGGCTGTAGCTCCTGTCCGAGCTGCAGCTGTCAGGTGGAGTAATCCTGATGCGAAAGATATACATACTATAAACATCACTATTAATAGTGGTGAATGTCTATGGATATCTACTATGCAATTATGCTTCTCGTTATGTGGGGTCTGGCTTTTGGGATAATGACGATTCCACCCCCGGCGGTCAGGGTTACCCCTGCTTACTCCTCCTGGGTTGACTGCGCCAGCCTTATTGGAGAGATTTAAACAGTTAATGTCATTTCAAAAAAGAGGTGGCATGGATGCATTCGTTGTCGACCGTGGAAATTGAGGAGCTCGCATCCCGCAGAGGGGTGCGCAAAGATGATGCAGAACGTTTCCTGGATGCGGTTGGAGATGCAGGCAGCGAAGAGAGCGCTCTGCTGAATCTTTACTATGATGCGCGACTCTACAAATGGAATATCTCAACGGTGCGGGCGATAGAGGCAGGAATCAAATCCGCATATACTGATAATCCGAGGAATTCTGGAACAGAAGGAGCAGCAGGAAGGTGCTTTAATGGAATCGCTACGCCGCTTCCTGGAGGGCCTTACTCGCTCTGGCCTCGCCGTTTCTGAGATTGATCTAAAGTACAGCGGCCTTCAAGAAAAAATATATTAATTTTTATTTCATTTAGCCCAGGCAAACCTCCTTCTCCTGGAAACAACCGGTCTCAGGCGAACAATATCCCCAGGATGTTCTACGTACATTGGGCCCCACATGGGATTGTCGTCATGCATAGCCTTGAGAATCGTGATCATATTGCTGAAGATCAATTGAATGTCAGAACCGTTAACCATTGCTTCTCTTATGGCTGCATCTACCACATGGGCGGCATAAAATCCTTCCAGAAGACCCACATCCTCAAGATTGGAAGTCTTCAAGGCGGACCTGAGGACCATTACAGTTTCCTCATCAATGTTCCTCCAGTTCTGAATATCTGAGAGGGCATGGCCTTCCAGGCTATCCAGCCTGTAGTTCATTACGGTTTCGGCTACCACATCAGCCGATTTGCGTCCATCTGCTGGACTTATGACCGTCCCGGATTTGGAGTCCAAAGTGCCATCCATTTTTGGCAAGACGTTTAGCCGTATCTCCGTCAGATCTTTGTTAACTTCCGCTTCAATGGCATCACCCCAGGCTTTGGCATTATCAAATCCAAGACGCCTTATCACAGATGCAGCCAGATATCCTCTGAGAATATCAGCCGGGTGACAGTCGTAATCGATGTGCAGGCTGATGTTCCATAGCTTCATAGGGCCGCCCATCGAAGCGTTCATTGCCCGGAAATAGCCAATGAGAGAGATACCCACAGCTGGACCCATATTAAGTATCCCTAAAACATCAGACGCGGATTCGTCCAGGCGATCGGCCCATTGATCGGGCAGTATCGGGTTGATCTGCTCCTTAGAAAGAGCTTCCCACACGGCGGCTTTTAATTCGTCATGTAAACCGTCATCGGCATGCAATATATCATGACCGGCAGTCTCATGGCCCAGAGCGCCCCAGGCCAGAAGGCCTTTGCTGGCATTAGTAGGCGGCATGCTGACGATGGCCGTGTGTATACCCATGTTGATGGTATCATCGGCTGTCCATGTATAGGGACCGAAATTTGGTCTGCCCCATTTGACCAGAGGAGAGATGACGCTGAGGTCGGGAAGTTTTACATCATGACGGTCCTCATTGGATAGAAAGCCATCATAGAGGTCACTGATGACCTCTTGAAACGCATCCAATTCCCTTGTCAGATATCCTTCTCCATTTTGAAGTATGGCTTGGGCGATATCCAGAAGAAGGCCTGCTCTCCCCTCACGAGCCTTATCACGATTCAGCATATATTTGAATGTGTTATTGCCATACCACTCCAGTTTCTGTACAAACGGCTGGGAGACATTCTCGCGATAGACGGGAGGTAGCTCGGATTCAGATTCTGCTATTCTTTCTAGCAGTTCATTGAATTTCGTCGGATCATCCGGTCCACGATCCTTGTCCCGGATCGCATTCAGGGCTTCCTTTGTGCAATTTGCCAGGTTGCTGAAATCCGGCATTGACAAGACCGGGTATTCAGACTGCTCTACCCTTGAGTCAATTATTTTTTCCATACGCACACCTCCGATTTCAAAATAATATTCTTTAACCGTTGGTATCAAAATTAAGTAATTAGACTTTTATCATAAATAACTATCGCAGATTTAGAAAGTTTATTACGTCTGGAGCGCGAAAGGTCACGAATAACCCGACTATTGGATAGGATTAAGTGAGCCATCGTCCGGTATTCTGCAATTCAAAACAGATTTAATTTTTTATATTTGGGTCCGCTGCATTAGGAGACCGTCCGGCGGCCTGAGGCGATCCCGCCGAAATATCCTTCACACTGATGCATAATTACTTTCTGATCAGCGTCCCGTTTATAGCTCTCGTCCAGACAGAAGCTGACAGGCCAGAGCCTCTCTTCTGATTGGCGTATTCCTGCCAATCAGCAAGTTAATAGCAAATGATGATATACGAATCCATTCTATCCATTCGCCAATCCTACCAATTCCGCCTGCACTCTACTCATTCAGTTCATTCTACCCATTCTTTACGCCCACGTACATCATCCAGCCGCCCACCAGCACTGTGATGCCAAAGAGCACCAGTCCTTGCAGCCCCATTCCATTAGGCAGATCGAATATGACCACCGCGCCCATGATCACGCTTCCTGCCCCCATGAGGATCACACCGGTCCTGGCGGAGAGCAGGTAAGTCAGAAAGCCGAGCGCGATAAGCGCGGCTGCTATCAGGAGTGGAGTGGAGTCCAATGGGATGGAAATATTCATATTTTCTCCTCCTTTGCTGCATACTTATAGTTTCTCATGACCTTCGGATTCTATCCAGCCGTTTACCGGCATGTTCTCCCACCTGATCATCAGCCTGCTCATAAGCTACGCCATCTATTTACCTTCGCATACTTCTCCTCATGCGATGAAGCGGATTTATATGGACCACTCGGCTACCACTCCCGTGGCGGCGGAGGTCTTGCAGGCCATGCTGCCCTACTTCGGAGACCGGTTCGGCAATGCCTCAAGCCTGCATGGTTTTGGCCGGGAGGCAAAAGAGGCACTGGAGGAATCCAGGGAGAAGGTGGCCAATCTCCTGGGAGCAAGCCCTGAGGAAATCATCTTCACCTCCGGCGGCACCGAGTCCGATAATTTGGCCCTTAAGGGCATAGCGCGGCACAACAGGAACCTGGGCAATCATATTATCACTACCAGCATCGAGCATCCTGCCATCCTGGAGACCTGCCGGGCTCTGGAGAAGGAGGGCTTTTCCGTCACCTACCTGCCCGTGACCGATGAGGGGCTGGTGGACATGGCAGCTCTTCAGGCGGCCATCAGGCCCGGGACCATCCTCATCTCCGTCATGCACGCCAACAACGAGGTAGGCACAATTCAGCCCATCGAGGAGATCGGCAAGCTGGCTGCGGAGAAGGATATCTATCTTCATACCGATGCCGTGCAGAGCGTGGGCAAGATCTCCACAAAGGTCGATTCCCTGGGCGTTGATCTGCTCTCCCTTTCCGCTCACAAGATCTACGGGCCCAAAGGGGTGGGTGCGCTTTACGTCCGCAAGGGCAGCAAGCTGGAGAGCATAGTTCAGGGCGGCGGGCATGAGAGAGGCCTGCGCTCGGGAACCGAGAACGTGGCTGGGATTGTGGGCCTGGCAAAGGCGGCGGAGCTATGTGAAGAGGGCATGGCCGTGGAGGGGCAGCGGCTGAACAAGCTCAGCGAGAGGCTGGCTGCCCTGGTTCTGGGTCAGGTAAAGGATGCCTGGATCAATGGAACCATGAAAAGAAGGCTTCCCGGCAGCCTGAACTTCGGCTTTTCCTTTGTGGAGGGGGAATCTCTGCTCCTCTACCTGGACAGCAAGGGAATCGCCGTATCCACCGGCTCAGCCTGCTCCTCACATAAGCTGGAGCCGTCCCATGTGCTCCTCTCCCTGGGCCTGCCGCCGGTAAAGTGCCACGGCTCTCTGCGGATCACCATGGGCCGGTCGAATACGGAGGATGATGTGGACTACGTCGGAGAGTGCATTATCGAGGCGGTGGAAAGGTTCAGGGGGATATCGGCTCTGGGAAGAGAATAGAAAGATGTATCGCAGAGGTCCACAAACGATAAAAATGGATGGCCAAGAGGGATGGCCAGGAGCGCCATCAACAGATCTGAATCTGAGCTCAGTGCTCCGCAGCCTTCCTCGCCGCCACAGCGATGCCGCGCTTTATTTGCAGCATCTCTTCAGGCGAGAGGATGGCGGTGCCTGTTGCCAGGAGCCGGTCCTCTGCGTCCACGACCAGCACCTCCTCTCCCGCTCTGATTTCTTCGTCCACACTCAAAACGTGCTTGGCGAAGAGGTTGCCGCCTTTGGCGACAAACGGCGCGGCATCTTCGCATGCCACCACCCTGAGGCGCGAGCCCGGCAGAAAGGCGTGCAGCCTTCCCGCGCCCAGCATGCTGAGAGTCAAGAGGTTATCGCTGGCTCGCACTGTGGCGATCCTCTCCTTTCCGGTGTAGAGGTACCTCAGCCGGCGCGTCTTGGAGAGGCTGTAGGTTGTACCTTCGGGGAAGAGGGCCTCGCCCGCTCCCCGGCCAAACTGATAATCCGCTAAAATCCTGGCACGCTTCAGCATCTTTTGTCCTTCCGGAGCTATCCTTTTGCGCCGGACAATAAAGAGCTATGCCTTGCGAGCGGAGACTCTGTGTCTCAACGGCCTCATCTTAACGATTTCATCTCAACTGCCCTTTCGCAGCAGCTTCTTTGCAGCTGGATCATCACAACGACTCCATCTCAATGGCCTACTCCCAACAGCCTTATTACCATAATCTATTTTGCTCTCCTCATTGCATCTCCTCCAATCCTGAATACTACTGGTGATTTGATTTGAAGCCCTTAAGCGTTGAAGATCCTGAAATCGCCGCCGCGATCCAGTCTGAGCTGGAGCGGCAGCGAAATAATATAATTTTGATCGCCTCTGAGAACTTTGCAAGTAGAGCCGTAATGGAAGCCCAGGGCTGCGTCATGACAAATAAGTACGCGGAAGGCTACCCTGGCAAACGCTACTACCGCGGCACCGCCTGCGTGGACGTGGCCGAGAATCTGGCTCGCGAACGCTGCAAGAAGCTCTTTGCCGGCGCTGAGCATGTCAATGTCCAGCCTGTGAGCGGAACCCAGGCCAACATGGCCGCCTATTTTGCTGTGCTGAAGGTCGGCGACACCATCATGGGCATGAACCTGGCGCACGGCGGCCACCTCTCGCACGGCAGCCCAGTCAACTTCTCAGGCAAGATGTACAAGATTGTGCCCTACAGCGTCTCGCCGGAGACCGAGATGCTCGACTACTCAGAGATGGCGGCCATCGCCAGAAAGAACAGGCCGCAGCTCATAGTAGTGGGCGCATCCAGCTATCCGAGAACCATCGACTTCAAAGTCGTCCGCGAGATCGCTGATGAGGTTGGGGCGAAGGTTATGGCGGACATTGCTCACATCGCGGGCCTGTGCGCCGTGGGCGCTCATCCGTCACCAGTGCCCTATGCGGATATCGTTACCACTACCACTCATAAGACCCTGCGCGGGCCGAGGGGCGCTCTGATCATCTGCAAAGAAGAGCTGGCCGCAGCCATTGACCGGTCCGTCTTCCCGGGAACTCAGGGAGGACCCTTCATGCATGCCATAGCTGCAAAGGCTGTGGCCTTCAAGGAGGCATTGACGCCTGAGTTCAAGGAGTACCAGTTCCAGGTGGTGAAGAATGCTCGCGTCCTGGCAGACAGGCTTCTGGAAAATAAGTTCGACCTGGTCTCCGGCGGCACAGACAACCATCTCATGCTGGTCAAGCTGATCAAAGAGGGCATCACCGGCAAGGTCGCAGACGAGACCCTGGAGAGGGCAGGCATAACCCTCAACAAGAACATGATACCCTTCGATCCGGCTACTCCATTTGTCACCAGCGGCATTCGCATCGGCACTCCGGCCGCAACCAGCCGGGGCATGAAAGAGAATGAGATGAAGACGATTGCCGACCTGATCACCGCAGTTGTCAGAGACGTAAAGAACGAAGAGACGATTGCCGACGTGCGCAAGCAGGTCCTGGAGCTGTGTGCCCAGTTCCCGCTTTATCCAGATCTGCCGTGATCGGCGTGATGTGATCGACATGATAATCGACGGAAAGGCTCTGGCGGTGCAGGTTGAGGCCGAAACCGCCCAGAGAGTCAAAAAGCTGGCGGAAAAGGGGATAGTCCCCGGCCTGGCAACGGTGATGGTGGGCGAGAGTCCCGCCTCGCAGATGTATATCCGGCTCAAGCATTCTGCCTGCTCCAGGGTGGGCATTCACTCTGAAAATGTCGTACTCCCGGAGAGCAGCTCCGAGGCGGATCTCATCGCCAAGATACTGGAGTTGAATCGCCGTCCGGACATCAACGGCATTCTCCTTCAGCTGCCCCTGCCCAGGAGCCTCAGCCCTCAGAAGGCCATGATGAGCATCCTGCCTGAGAAGGATGTGGACGGGTTTCATCCTGTGAACATGGGCGCCCTTCTTTTGGGCGCAGAGCGGCTCGTGCCCTGCACCCCGCGGGGCATCATATTCGCCCTGGAAGAGCTGGGCAAGAATCTGGAGGGAGCAGAGGCGGTGATCGTCGGCCACAGCAATGTTGTCGGCAAGCCCATCGCAGCCATGCTGCTCAACCGAAACGCCACCGTGCAGGTCTGCCATGTCTTCACCAAGGATCTGGCCGAGCATACCAAAGACGCCGAGATACTCATAGTAGCAGCAGGCGTTCCCGCCCTGATCAAGAAGGAGATGGTCCGTCCCGGTGCCATAGTCTTTGATGTGGGCATCAACCGGGTGGGTGACAAGACTGTGGGAGATGTGGACTTTGAGAATGTGAAGGACATAGCTTCCGCCATAACCCCGGTTCCAGGCGGCGTTGGGCCGCTTACGGTGGCCATGCTCCTCTCCCAGACGGTGGATGCAACCGAGAATCAGGCCGGACTGAAAAAATAGGAAGAAAGATGGTCAGAAAAGCGGGCGGGGAAAGGTCGCTGCCATGATCGCGTCCAAATCCGGCAGGGCTCTTTTAGTAGTGGACGTCCAAAACGACTTCTGTCCCGGCGGCGCTCTGGGCATCCGCGATGGTGACCGGATCATCCCCACCCTGAACAGGTACATCGAGTATTTTGCCGCTGAAGGATTACCGGTCATCGCAACCCGAGACTGGCATCCCGAGATCACCAGGCATTTCCAGCAATTCGGTGGAGTCTGGCCGGTCCATTGCGTCCAGGAAAGCCCTGGGGCGCAGTTTCATCCTGATCTGAAGCTTCCCGAGGGCGTTCTGGTGCTGTCCAAGGGCATGGACCCGGAGGAAGACAGCTACTCGGCCTTCCAGGCCGCGGACTCAGTCGGCGGGCTGCTGGCGGATTTGCTAAAGGGACTTGGCGTCAGCCAGGTTTACATTGGCGGGCTTGCTACCGACTATTGCGTGAAGCATTCTGCACTGGATGCCCTCAGGATGGGACTTGATGCTTATATTCTGAATGACGCCATCGCCGGGGTGAATTTGCAGCCGGATGACTCCCGCCTGGCGTTGGAGGAAATGGTCCGGCGTGGGGCTAGGAAGATGAAATGTGAAGATTTTTCGGATATGAGCGGGCGATAAAGAAACGCTTCTCTCTTTGGTTTCTCAATATTTTCTTTAGGCTAATTGCTTCTGAATCCCCAACTCATCGAAGATTGCTGCAACTAACCTAAATGATCAAGTGACATGTAGATAAGTTTACCTTCAATCCGTTTTAGGAATAGCAAATCCGGGCAGCATAAAAATGTTTCATAAAAATGAGGCTAACTGTTGTATGTGGGATAATGAGTATTGCTATCGTTACTTAAATAAATAGATTAAAATATCTCTAATTATTAGAGCTAATTTTGTACTTTCATTTTTTGCTATCGATTTCCACAAGGACGATTCGTATGACTGTATTATTTGCCGGACTGATTCATGAGATAAAAATGGTGTGTTGTGATTTTCCAATGCATAAATTAATTCGTATATGTCGGGGATAAGTTCTTTAAGACCTGCAATCCCAATTTTATGATATGTTTTAAATTTATATTTGTACCAAATATTTTTATATTCTGAATAATAGCTAAAGATCATAGCAAATATCATGATTGACGATGTCTCTATTTCATTAGGCATGTCATCTGTCATGAGTCCTATACTTGAAAGTAATTTGCTCACTTCTATGATTATGAATGATATGCGGTTTAGTCTATGTTCTGTTCGCAATGCCTGCTGGAGTGAAACTGAATTTAATCTTGCAGGCATTGTGCTGAAAATGGAAGCCACTAAATCATCCAAGCCTTCTCCTGTATTGACTGACACAGGAATCATTTGGTTGTCAAAAATAGCAGACCATGCAGTAATCAGAGCATCTTTTTCTCGTTCAGTTAAATCTTCCAAACGGTCGCTATGGGTTCCAGCAACTACAATATGTCCTTCAAAGACTTGCTTTAATTCCATATAAAAAGCTCTAAGTGATTTTCTCTGAATTCTCAAAGGAATATAGGATACATCAAATACAAAAAGTATAATATCCAGAGTTGAATCATTCGTAATGTCTTTAGATGATAGCTCCTTTCTCTTAGATCCAAGCTTAGATATTATAGGTACTTTGCTTATTTGTCTAAATTCGTCGTCTTGCTTAAGCCCTAGAAACATCCTGGTTATGTTCTCGCAGTCGTTTTCTCCCTGAATTGCAGGAGTTTCATATAACACAAGTCCTCCTGGAAATTCAACACGAATGACACAATCCGTCATATCTACATTGCACAGAATTACTAAATTATCTAGCTCAAATAGCGCGTTAAGCAAACTCGTTTTTCCGCTACCATGCGTCCCAACTAGAGCAATTCTTGGTGCAGATTGTGATTTGTGACTTTCTTTAAAAATATTTGGAATATTGTGATCATGCGAAAAACAATTCTGACGTTTTTCTAGCAGATGTTCTGGTTGTGCTCCTGGTTCTAAGATGGCAATATCCAATATTCGCAAAACATTTAATATTCTTTCAATGGATTCTTTATCCTCCGGACTACGCGACATAATATCTATGTATTTAATTGGTTTCAACCGAAAAGGTATTTCACATTTTTTGTAAAGTATTGGGATGACAACTTTATTCTTATCGAGAGCTGAAAGCCATTCGCTTTGCACCTCATCTGATTCCACCGATGAAGGGGAGAGAATTATCAATAGGCAAGTGCACTTCTTCAAAGCATTTTCAATTGTGCGGCTCCAATTGGCCCCAAATGGAATGTCCCACTGATCCAGCCATATGGGAACCCCTTCGTGTTTGAGGTTTGTCGCTAATTTGATGACAAAGTCCTCGTCATTTCGAGAATAACAAATAAAAACGTGACCAAACAATTTATGCCATCTCCAAAATCCTATCACTCAGATTTTTATTTCAGACTAGCTCTTTCCGGCAATTTCCACGATCATTAACAATTTTTTTAACCATAGGATTTTTATTATTTTCCACTTTTTTTCGATTGAAGTCCACTTTTCAGGCACGATTGATGCGCCAGAAAGATCTCTTAGCGAAACGCCGGAATTGCCGCTATTGCCCTCGATATAGCGTTCTTATTGCCATAAGCAAAGGTACCTGAATATTGGGGACATTTGGACGAATAGCAAATGATCTTCTTTCGCCCAAAGTCCGAAATCCCTTTCTCAGACCTTCGGCTCCAGCCTTCTTCTCACCGATTCGGCATGCGCCTTCAGGCCTTCCGCCTCTGCTAGAGTGATAATGGTATCCTCGAGTCCCAGCAGTCCCTCATCGGTTATCATCTGCACGGAGATCTTCTTGGTGAAGTGGTCCACATTCAGCCCGGAGAAGGTCCCGGCATAGCCGGTGGTGGGAAGGACGTGATTGGTGCCGCTGGCATAGTCGCCCGCGGCCACCGGCGTGAACTTGCCCAGGAACACGCTTCCTGCGTTCTGAATGTGCCTGAATACATCCATGGGGTCCCTGGTGATGATCTCCAGGTGCTCGGGCGCAAAGGCATTGCAGAAATCGATGGCCTGATCCATATCATCGGCAACGAGCACCGCGCTGTGCTCCAGGCTCTGCTCTACTATCTCCTTGCGGGCTGCGACCGCCGTCTGAATGCTCAGCTCCTCTATCACGGCGCTGGCCAGCAGGTCGTCGAGCGCCACCAGCACGGATATGGACCTGGGATCGTGCTCGCCCTGGGCGATCATGTCTGCGGCAATCGCTCCCGGATCTGCGCTCCGGTCCGCCAGGATGAGAACCTCGCTCGGGCCTGCCGGAAAATCGATCTCCACGCTGCCTCTCAGAATCATTTTGGCAGCAGTGACATAGACATTTCCCGGCCCCACAATCTTCTGCACCCTGGGCACGCTCTCGGTTCCAAGGGCCATCGCAGCTATCGCCTGAGCGCCGCCGAGCTTGTAGATCTCATCCGCTCCCGCCCTGTCGGCTGCGACGAGGGTGAGAGGAGTTATCGATCCGTCTTTTTTGGGCGGGGTGCACATTGCTATCCTGGAGACCCCGGCCACCTTGGCAGGAATTATGTTCATCAGCGCGGAGCTGGGGTAAGAAGCCCTTCCGCCAGGAACATAGGCTCCCACCGACTCGATGGGCACTGTCTTCTGACCCACGGTTACGCCGGGAGCAATCTCAGTCATCCATAATTGCCTCTCCTTTTGCAGCCTGTGGAACTGGTAGATATTGTCGGCAGCATTGGAGAGTGCTTCCAGGAGCCTCTCATCCACCATCTCATAAGCTGCCTCAATCTCCTCCTCGCTCACGAGAAGGTCATCCAGAGCCGCGCCCTCAAACTTCTCGGTTAGCGCAAAGAGCGCCTCGTCTCCCTTATTTTCCACTTCCAAAATTATCTCGTTGACCGCAGCGAGCACCTCGGAGATTCCCACATCCCTCGAGAGCAGAGCCTCCAGCTCTTCGCCCTTCAGCTCGCTTAACATCTTAGTAATCATCTATTATCCCCTCCATTGGAATTGCCCCTGCCCCTCTGTCCCCTGTAAAGGGAGATCACCCGCTCCAGGCTGTCCGCCTCTTCCAGGGACTTGTCGTACCTCACGGCAACCATCCTGGGAAAACGGAGAGCATATCCAGATGAGTAGTTGGGGCTTTTCTGTATCTCCTCGTAGGCCACCTCGAAGATCACTGCCGGCTTGATCTCCACATCCATGCCCTTCTCCATAATAATCAACTCCCGGAACATCTCAGTCAGCTCGGCCAGAGACTCATCGGTAAATCCCGTGGCCACAAATCCCATATCCAGGAGCTTTCCGGTAGCTGTATCCTGACATCCCAACTGGTAGGAGCCGAGCAGGCTCGCTCTGCGGCCTTCGCCCCATTTCGCTCCAATTACCACCAGGTCGAGAGTCTCCATGATCGGCTTAATCTTCAGCCAGTTCTTGCCTCTCTTTCCCGGAGCATAGACTGAGGCAGGATTCTTCAGGATAATGCCTTCGTGGCCTGCGGCCAGGGCCTGACGGTAGATCTCCTCTGCTTTTTCTGCGCTCCCGGAGACAACCTGATCGGCCAGTATCTCCCGTTCGGCAATCTTCTCCAGGAGCCCCCGTCTCTCGGATAGGGGCAGAGCGGTTACGCTTTTGCCGTCAAGGTAAATCAGATCAAAGAGAAAGAGCCTTAATGGAATCAGCTCGGCAAGCTTTTCTACATTATATTTTCTGCGGAACCTTTTCAGGATATCCTGGAACGCCATTGGCCGGCCATCCTTGCCGATGGCCACTGCTTCTCCATCTAGAATGGCTCTCTGGGCTCTGATCTTTCTGGCAGCCCGGACGATCTCAGGCAGAGAGGCAGTCACATTCTCCAGCCTGCGGGAGAATATCGCCA
>JAQVZT010000272.1 GCA_028708055.1 Methanothrix sp. | reverse complement strand
GCGCGGGGAGCTGGAACCGGCCTTGCTGGAGGCTGCTCTCCGGTCAGAGGCGGAGTGGTCCTGGACATGTCAGGAATGAATAGGATTCTGGAAATAGATATTCAAAACCAGCAGGTCATAGTTGAGCCCGGAGTGGTGGCAGAGAAGCTCAATTCCGCTTTGAAGCCCTACGGCTTTTTCTTTCCGCCCGATCCGGGAAGCCTGTCCATGTGTACCATCGGCGGAATGATCTCCTACAACAGCAGCGGCATGCGCTCCGTCAAATATGGGACGGTAAAAAATTATGTCCTTGATCTGGAGGTGGTGCTGGCAGATGGCCGGATCATCCATACCGGCAAAAAGGTCCTCAAATCATCCGCAGGATATGATCTCACCCGTCTTTTCGTCGGATCGGAAGGAACCCTTGGAATCATAACTCAGGCGGGCTTGAAGATCGCTCCATTGCCTAGCGCCAGAAAGCTGATTCTGGCGTGCTTCGAAGAGGCGGAAATCGCCGGCCAGGCAGTAATTGAGATATTTTCCAGCGGCATAACTCCATCTGCCTGCGAGATACTCGACAAAACGACTCTAGAGGTCTTGAAGCTCTGTGATCCCAATCTAGCCATACCGGAAGATGGAGATATAATCCTATTCGAGGTAGACGGAACCGAGAGTTCCACATCCGAAGCCGCGAAACGGATCTGCCAGATATGCCGGCCAACCGCCAGAAGTGTGAGAATAGCGTCCGGCGGGCAGATGGAAGGCATCTGGGCGGCGAGAAGACTGGTTGGGGCGGCAATTTCCCGGCTCGACCCTGCTAAGACCAGGATTTATATCGGCGAGGATGTGGGCGTTCCCATCAAAGAGATTCCTGCACTGATCAAAAGAGTGCAACAGATCACCACAAAGTTAGACATCCCGGCCATGAAATACGGCCACATTGGAGACGGGAACCTGCATGTGGCCCTCTTCATTGATGTCATGAGCAATGAGCAATGGCAGAAGCTGCGGCTTGCTGCAGATAGAATTCACAGGGCGGCAATGGATCTAGGTGGAACAGTCAGCTCTGAGCACGGAATCGGCCTTGCCCGCGCCGAATATCTGCCTGAGCAAATGGGCTCTGAGGCATTCTCAGTGATGCAATCCATCAAAAATGCCTTGGACCCTCAAGGAATTCTCAATCCGGGAAAGATGGGACTGGGAAAAATGGTGCTTTGAAAGATGGGACTATGAAAAATGGAACTATGAAAAATGGAACTATGAAAAATGGAACTATGAAAAATGGAACTATGAAAAATGGAACTATGAAAAATGGAACTATGAAAAATGGAACTATGAAAAATGGAATTATGGAATATGGGGCTATAAATGAATCTTGATCGTACAATCAAATCGATAAACCAATGCGTGAGATGCGGAAGCTGCCGCGCTCTTTGTCCTGTCTTCGAGCAGTCTGGCTGGGAGTCGGCCAATACTCGGGGACGAATTATGATTATGAAAGGCCTTACCTGTGGCCTCCTTCCAGATTCGCAGGTTCTCGATAGCCTAAATAGCTGCACTACATGTGGATTATGCACGGAAAACTGTCCTGCAGGCATAAATCCGCCTGAGATGATTGAGAGCGCCAGAAGAGAGCTGGTCCTTCAGGGGAAGATGACTGCCCAGGAGGCGGATCTGAGCAAAAATATCTTTGCCAGCGGAAACACCTTTGCCGATAGCAGGGACAGGCTCTCCTGGCTGAAGGAGCGAAGCCTTCCCCCAAAAAAGGCAGACTACGTCTATTTTGTAGGATGCATGAATTCCTACCGTTATACGGATACCGCCGCCAGGACCTTTTCCATTCTGCGCCGTTTTGGAGCAACCGTTCTACCAGATGAGCAATGCTGCGGCTCGCCTTTGCTTCGTACCGGATTTGATGCCCAGCGGTTTATGGATGAAAACTGCAGGCAGATAGAAGATACGGGAGCGCAAACGGTGATCACTGGCTGCGCGGGCTGCTATACCACTCTTAAGAAGAATTACCCCAGAAATTTTCATGTGCAGAGCGTCCCGGAGTTTCTGGCGGAAAGAGTATCCGAGCTTGATCTATTGCCGCTAGATCTCACTGTAACTTATCATGATCCCTGCCATCTGGGCAGACATAATAAGGTCTATGAGCAGCCGCGCCAGGTCATCGAGGCGATCTGCCGCCTCAAGGAGATGCAAACAAACAGAAAGGATGCAAGATGCTGCGGAGGCGGAGGAGGCGTCCGGGCCGGATACAGAGACCTATCCCTGCAGATGGCCAGAAGAAGGCTAAATGAGGCTCCAAAGGATGCCGATTTTATTGTCACCGCCTGCCCGCTCTGCATCAGGAATCTGAGAGACGGGGGAGGCGGCGCGAAGGTGATCGATCTGGTGGATCTGGTGGCAATGGCTATGCGGTAGAATCATGGAGATTCAGATTTGCCATAAAATATTTGCACTCCTTCGGGCTGAGCGGTGAGCTTGAAGCCCTTAAAACCAGTCTTTATGAGATTCAGCTGCCCATCAATATCTGCGATTGAAATCCTGCTCACTGCTATCTGAGCGCAGGATTCATTCGTATCTCCCTGATCCTTCATATTCGCCTGCTCTTGCTTGTCCGCCTCATTTTGCATATCAGACGCATTCTGCAGATTTGGCCCGCCTTTTCGCCTGATTTTTTTGTGCAGAATGAATCTCCACCAGCCATGCTTCTTTGGGCATAGCCCCTCAATTGCCAGGCCGCAGGAGAGATAATTGCCAAGGCTTACTGGATTTTTTGGAGAGACTGTGCAGCAGGCATGATCATATCCCATCTCTTCAATCACGCCCAGGTGAGCAAGAATGAGGTTTCGCTGCAGGCCATGGCCTCGGTAGGCAGGATGAACTGCAGCCGCCTGGAGATGAGCAACGCCGCCAAGCTCCTCTTCCTGCAGATAGATGTCCCTGCCCAGGTTCTCAGAGGAGAGGCCGGGAAAGCGAAGGATGCTGAAGGCGATCAGCTGATCTCCAACGAAAACGCCGAGCCCGGATCTGTCGATGGAAAGGACCTGCCTGAAGTATTCTTCATCATGCAGAATGAAGATCTCCTTGCAGGGAAGAAAGGCCGCGACGAGATCCTGCAGATGCAATAGCTTTGCCAGGAAGCCGTAATCCAGAAATTTCATTTCAAATATAGCAGTCAATTTTCCCTCTTTTGATTAATCGCTCTGTGTCGGGTATTTATCTTCTTTCCGATTTACTTACCATAGCGACGAGCACGGACCCCCTCTGGTATGGGGTCCGCGCGCAGGAGTATGCCTGTTCGATCAACCTGAAAGGCAGACCGTGCAGGAAAACTCATGCTCCCTGATTACTGACAGAGACCCTGTGCCCCCTTGGACGCCAGGCCGAGAACTCCCGTCCCGGAAATAGCATGCATTCCATCAGTTAAAGCCTTAAAATCGCAAGAATTGGGATCGCCCATACCGTGGTGAGACAATTGGGTGTGCTAAAAGCTGACGATCACGAAGCTCTGAGGATGTGGGCCTCGGAGAATGATTTTGGAGATCCCGAGTCTCTGATAGACCGCAGTGATGGAAAGCTGCTATTCAGAAGCGCCAGAGCAGCCAAGCAATACCACAGATTAGAGGCGATGTACAAAGACCGGAGGAAGCAGAATGCCTAAACAACCCAGCGCCTATCTCCCCGGCCTCTACTGCCGCAGAGGACCGAGAGGAGACGACCCGAACCCCTGCTCCGGAGTACAGCACATAAGATCCTTGCAAGCCGGAGGCTGTTTCCTGGGCGAGGTCATGCCAGGTAAAGAAACGCTCCACGCCAAGTTCATCAAGACCCTGGAGGTGAAAGCCTGAAGATCGAGCGCAGGGACGACCTCCAGACAGAGGAGCACGTTATTACCATTACCCTGACTCGTGAGGAGATGGTTAGGGCAAGCTGCGAGATGTCTCCCGATGAAAAGCAGACCGCTTATCTCATGAGCCAGAGCCCATTGCTCTCCACTCAGCTCTGCTCCCTGTTTGAGATTGCCTCCGCCCTTGAGAAGGCCGATGCCAGAGAAGCCATGCGCCCAGACGCCCTGGTGAATGACGATGAGGATTACCTGGATGACCTCTGAGCGCCG
>JAQVZT010000271.1 GCA_028708055.1 Methanothrix sp. | reverse complement strand
GCCTAATTCAAGCTGCCAAGGATAGCGCAAGAGGATTCCGATCTACCAGGAATTTCATTACTACTATTTATCTTAGGCTTGGAAAACTTCATTTCAATCTACCCACATAGAACAGCGAAGAGCCTATTTTTTTCCCGATTATTCCGAAATATTTTATAGATATGCAGCCACTTAACCAATTGGCAGGCATGACCGTATTAGGATTCTTGATTGGATTAATCTTGAATTCTTTAGACCAGTATATATACCGATTTTTTGAGGGGATACAATTTTGGCCTGATTCAATTTGGTGGCGCCAATATAGACGTGAGCTGAAAAATTATGAAGTACTGGATTCCAAATTGAAATCAGATGAAGACGAACTTAAATTAAAGATAGAAAAATTAAATTCAGATTTGGATGCCAAAGAAAAGGCTAAAATCGAAGAAGAAATTAAAAAATTAAATATAAATTTATTAAATTATTCTCGGAAAATAAGAAACTATCCATATGACCCCGAAGAAAAATTTAGAACAAAGAGACGACCTGCTGAATGTACTAACTTAGGAAACGTCATTGCCGAATATGAAAATTACCCAAAAGAGCAATATGGTATGGATTTCAACGTTTTTTGGTATCATTTATGGCAGACCATGCCAAAGGAAGTAAGAGATGAAATTGATATATCTTCTGCAAAAGCGGATTTCCTGGTATATTTTTCCTTTATTTTCCTTTTAACCGCACCTTTTAGTATTTTAAAAGCCTTTTTTGAAAGGGACGCAATTTACACATATATTCAATCTTCTGTGCATTTCAATCATTATTATTTATGTTTATTTATTGAATTTATCTTGCAAGCCGCTTGCTTTCTACTAATCTCATATTTATTTTATAAAATTTCAGTTGTAGCACATAAAAATTATGGAAGATATATTAAATCTGCATTTGATATTTATCGAATCGGTCTATCTACAAAGACAGGTATTCTAATACCATTATGCCCAAATAAGGTGGAAAGAGGTGTTTGGATAGAATATGGCAAATTCCTGGAAGACTACAAAGAACTTCAACAATATGAATTTCGGAAACGGATTAAATAATTTAATGGATTCTATTCTTACTCCCCTTCCACCCTCTTCTTCCTCTCCGCCGCCTCCTTTGCCGCCTTCTCTCTGCCCAGCACTCGCGCCACCGACTCGATCGCCTCCAGGTAGCGCACCATCTGGTCCAGCCAGTTGATGAGATCTCCCTGGTAGGCGTACATGCCGTACCGGTCTGAGAAATACCCGATGATCTCCTCCGGGCTCTTGCCCTCCGCCCGCAGATCCAGGATCTTCAGAGATATGCTCTTTTGCAAGCAGCCGCAGTACGGGGCCTCTTTGCAGGTGCAGCGCAAAAAGTCCCTGGCGAAGTCCAGGCAGTACCTCTGCAGCTTGCCATCCAGCTCCCGCAGATCGGCGCTGCTGAGCAGATCGAGAAACGAACCGTGCAGCGCCCTCTGGGAGATCTGCATGTGCAGCTTCGTGCTGATGCGCTCCGCATACTTCAGATACAGCGCCTCAAAGCTCTCCAGCTTCACCGCCACCTCAGCCGGACTCTCCCCTTTGCCAAGAGAGCGAACGATGCTCTCCACCTGCTCAGGAGCGAGGAAATGGGCTGCTGCCGCTTCGCCGAGCCGCGTTGGTACTATTCCTTTCAGCAGGCTCGCGTTCTCCAGAGAGGCGAGGGTGCTGTTCAGGTCGTCCAGGCCCAGGGTGAGGGCATGCAACCTCTCCAGCTCCGCCCTGCTGTGCGCTGCTACGGCATTGGCCAGCACCTCTTCCTGCTGCTGCGCTTCTGAGAACTCCGGTGCCACGTCCTCCATCTGGCCGTTGAGCAGGGCCAGAGCCATCTCGTCTTCCGACTCGCCCCGGCCAGAGGAAAACCTCCTCCCAGGCTCGGCAAGAATGTAGACCAGGCCTTTGTCATGATAGCCCGGTCGGCCGGCGCGGCCCAGCATCTGGTTGAACTCATGCACATTCAGCCATTCTATTCCCATAGCCAGTGACTCGAAGACCACCTGCGAAGCGGGAAAATCGACCCCCGCCGCAAGAGCCGCAGTGGTGACCACGGTATGGATCTTGCCCTGCCCGAATAGCTCCTCGATCCTCTTTCTCTCCGGATACTGCAGTCCCGCGTGATAAGCCGCAGCTCCGGGGATGGCATCGGCCAGGTTGTAGCAGTTCTTCCGGGAGTTGGTGAAGATTATGGTCTGACCACGATAGCCGGTCGACGAGGTCAGAGCCTGCGCCTCTTTGGATAGCTGGCGCAACAGCTTGCGCTTCTCTGGCCCCGAGGAGAAGATGAGATGCCGCTCGATGGGCACGGGCCGCACCTCATACTCGACCAGGGTGGCCCCGAGCCGTTTTGCCAGTGCAGCGGGGTTTCCCACCGTCGCAGAGAGAAAGATGAACTGGGCATTTGGGGCGGCATTCTTCAGCCGGGCGATCATCCCCGCCAGCCTGTGTCCCCGCTCGGCATCCTCGAGCATATGAACCTCATCGATGACGACCGTGCCGACCTTTCCCAGGCTCTTCTTGGTGCGAATAACCTGGTCTATCCCCTCGTAGGTGCCGGCGATGATGTCCGCCTGAAGGCTCTGGGGAATATTGCGACCCTTCCCCAGCCGAATGCGGCTAACGCCTATCCGAATAGAAGTCTGAAAACCAAGCTCCCGGTAGGCGCTGAGCTGATCGTATTTCTGGTTGGCCAGAGCAACAAGCGGCACCAGAAAGAGCAGCTTTCCCTTGTTCTCCAGCAGATTCTTGATCCCCGCCATCTCGCCAACCAGGCTCTTGCCCGTAGCGGTAGCAGATACGACCAGCTGGTTTCGCCCTTCCAATAATCCCGCCTTCACCGACCTAGACTGAACCGGCAAAAGCCTGGTAAGCCTCTTCTGAAGAATCTCCTTGAAAGGCTTGGGCAGAGCAATGGTCTCCAGAGGCAGAGTGGGCTCCGCCTTGCTGGCAGGGATAATGTCAAAACGGGTCAGCTCCGGCTCCAGCCTCTGGAGCGAGAGCAGGCCCACCACATCGTCCAGGCAGCGCCTTTTCTTCAGAATCCTGGCCAGATGGGCCTTGGCAGCCCGGCCCAGTCCGCGGAAATCGGCCTCACGGAGCAGCTCCGCAGCGGCACAGTTCTCGCAGATGCGCCTTCCCTTGTAAGTTATGGCATTCTGCTCAACGTAGGTGACCTTCCTCTCCCCCAGGCAATGATTGCAGACCTGCACGAACCTGTGGCCGAGCTGATAGGAATCCAGAAGCTCTATGAACTTCTTTTCCATTGGGGCGTCGCCCCTGGCAAGATAAATCGCCCCCGCCTTGCGCAGCATCCGCAAAGCGTCCTCCGGGGGAAGAAATCTCTCTGCCTCATCATCCTTCTTGACCAGGAACTTGAAAGCCCTCGGCCCCTGAGGCATGTCCTTCAGGCGCAGATACCCCTCAAAAAGAACCTTGCTGCCACTCTGCGGCAGCAGCAGTATGCGGGACCGGTCCGCCTGAGCCAGAACCTGAAAAGTCATTTTTGGAGCAGTCTATCCCAAAGCAAGATCTATGAGTTCGTACTTCAGGCCCTCTGACTCCAGCCGGGTGAGAAGCCCTGGCACCTGCTCATCAACGCTCACAATCACTGAACTGATGCCGTGGTATGCCGCCTCGACTGCAAACTCCTTGGCTCCCCAGATGACATCAGGTTCCCGACCAACCTTGCGCAGTGCCACCAATGCCTCGATGCCAAGGCACCCTACCTTCCCGGCTTTAGCTAGCTCGCGTCGCAGCGCCACCAGATCGACCTTGCCCGAGCCGCCGTTCTGCACTCTCGGCACCTTGCAGAGGATGATCCTTCCTTCCTCCAGGCCAATCAATCCCCTCAGGTCCGATATGCCCACATCCTCTCCCGCCAGCGCATCGGCAATGACAACACCACTTGCCTCTATGCCTTTTTTCTTGTTGGCATAAAGCAAGCCGCCGCGCATCTCCAGGGATACCCTGTCCCCTTCCGTCAGATCAGCCTCTGCGATAGCGGCCCAGACAGAGACATGGCTGATGATCTCTTCCATCACCACTCTAGCATAGCGCTTCAGCTCGGCA
>JAQVZT010000270.1 GCA_028708055.1 Methanothrix sp. | reverse complement strand
AATGGTCAGATTACATTCTTCAATATCGGTGCAGACGGCAATGATTCCAGATCAGAGGAAGCTCTTCAGGCCTATGACCCCAATGGAGGCAAAAAGTATGTGCCTCTGACGGTTGTAGTGACCTTAGCAATGAATTCCGAAGGCGAGGTCGTGCCGGTCTGGCACAGCACCGATGAAGTCACTGGCGACAGCTGGGTCAAAAAATATCTGGAGGATGCCATAGGACAATATGATGAAAACTCTGCAGACTGGAATCCATGAAGCCGCATCTTCATTTTGAAGCATCAGATTCAGATACTGGAATCGCTGCTATGTTTCCAAAATGTTTTGAATCCCTGATATCAGGATCAGTCACATTTTTTATCGTCCTTTGTTCCATATTATTCTTGTGCGTCTCCTCCGGCTTATCTCAGGAGGCTGCGGCTCCCGGCTTTCTGGCAGCGGATCAGAATGGCAAGGAAATATCTCTCAGCGATCTTCGGGGCGAAGCCGTCCTTTTGCATATCACTAACATCGAAAGTCCAATCTGCCGGGAGTGCGAGCATGCTCTGAATGCTCAGACCGATCAGCTTTCCCGGCTGGCTGCAACAAATCCAGGAATAAATATCATAACCCTCAACGTCAGGAAGAATCCCTACTCCGAAGACGGGCCAACGCTAGCCAAAGCCTGGTGGAATATAAATGTAACCTGGCCCTGGGTTGAGGACTTTGAGCCCTATCCATTGACCGGCAAATACATCGACTACTCCACAGTGGATGACGGCTTTGCCAATCCCACACTGATACTGATAGACAGACAGGGAAAGGTGGCGGGCCTCTATCACGTCTACCAGCTCGGCAAAGGTGAAATAGACGGTATCCAGAGCGCAGAAAATCTTTCCAGAGACCTCCTGGGCCTGGAGAGCCGCGATGGTTCAGCCACCGGATTCAAGGGCATAGCCAGCAGCCAGGGGGCGAGCTATTTGGGCATGTTTGGCCTGGGCATTGTAACATCCCTTTCCCCCTGTTCTGTTGCCCTGCTCCTGGCTATGTTCTCCTATGTTATGACCTCCCGCAGAAAGGAGGAGTACCTCAGGAAGACCTCATCAGCATCAAAGGAGGGCTTCATGATCGGAGTGGCCTTCACTCTGGGGATGGCAGCCGTCTTCTTCGTGGTGGGGCTGTTTCTCTCCGATATCGGCGTCTTCATTCGCCAGGCTCGTTTCTTCGACCTGGCAGCCGGGCTACTGATGGTGATCCTGGGAATCAATATCCTTAAGCCCATCGGCGAGATAATCGAGCCGGTGAGCTCACGCCTCTCTCTGGGCGGAGCCCATTCCGATGCCATCTCCGGAGACAGTGTCCCGGAAAAGAAGGGAATCATGGAGCGGCTGGTTCATTTCTCCATGGGCCTCTTCCAGTACTCGGCCTTCATCGGCGCTTTTGCTCTGGGTGTCTTCTTTGCCTTGGGCTGGGCTCCCTGTGCAGTCTCCCTGGTCTTTCCGGTGCTCATCTGGCTCGTCTCCCAGAATGTAACACCCCTGGCAGGCGGCCTTATGCTCTTTGTCTTCGGCGTTGGCCACGGTGTGCCGGTGATACCCATCGCTACCTTCTCCCGGGCGGTGGGCGGGCAGATCGGCGAGAAGTACATCTTGGCAGGCAAGTACGTGACCAGGATCTTCGGAGTGGCAGTGATTGTAATCGGGCTGATCTATGCAGTGAGGTACCTGGGTTATAAGATGTGGTGAGATGAAGCAACTTATATTGTCGCCTTGGCTCCATCTCGCCATCTCGGTATGGCGCCGGTCCTGGAAAACTGACCGGCGAGATTGCAGCCTCCTATCAAATCTATTCGTATGGCAAAGAACGCATCAAGTGGCTGCTTCCCGTGTAGGCTATAATGCCGGCTTGCTATTTAGGCCGAGAATGACTTCAACCTTAAATGATAAGGGTGGAATGAAGATCCTCTTTCTCTGCACGCACAGCTCCACTAGCTCCCAGATGGCTGAAGGCCTCTCGCGACTCTATTTATCCGGATAGATGCGAGGCCTGCAACGCCGGAGTCGAGGCCAACACTGTCGATCCTCGCAGCGTGCTGGCTATGGGGAAATCGGCATTGATATTTCTGCTCAATGCTCCAAAGCCGCCCGGCAATTTAGGATACAATATTCGGCCTGGCAGTGACTTCTGCTACCGGGCCAGACAGGCCTGCCCGATAATCAGCACAAAGATGCAGAAATCAGGCAAATCCGGCTGCAAATCTTTCCGAGCAAGAGTGGTCATCTACAGAAGCTTCGCTGGCCCGGTCCAGGCTACAGGCTCAGATGAGGCGCAGCATAAAGCCTTCCGAAGGGTCAGAGACGAGATAAAGAAGTGGATCGTCAAGACCTTTGAGTGATGACCTTCAATAAGGGCTATCGAAGGGCTTTTAACCAGAGACCCCCTTACAGAAAGCTCATGAGCATTGGCAACGGATTCTCACATGCGATCTTGTTTCTGATTGTCGTCTCATCTTTCTTCATCTCCCAGCCGGAGGCAAAAGGAGGATGCAGTGGGGGCTGCTCAGTCTCCGGTGGTGGTGGAGTCTCTTCTACCAGCTTCGTAGGTGACAGAGCAGTTGATATCAGCATGTCAAGCTTTGATGAATTTGTCAGGGACAAACTTGGCAGCAATCCTGCGGTAGCATTGCAGTCGAAATCGCTATCGCAAGGTGCCCAATTGAGCTCTAATTCATCCTTCAACCAAACCGGAAACGGCAATTCAAGTCAGAACGCTTCTGCAGAGATGATATCCTCCGATAACAGGGCAGTAAAATTGGGGGCTATCGGAATGCAGGATAGCAGACTGTCAACTCTGGCTTCTGCCGCGTTTGATAACAATTGGCTTTAGCCGATCAGATGATATCGATAGGCGTCTATTGGTAGGCGTCTCTCTATAGGCGTCTCTCTATAGGCGATTATCGGTATGTGGCTAGAGGTAGGCGGTCTGCGAGCATGGATGAATGTATCGCCAAATCAAAAGATATATAGGAATTGCAGTCTTTTACGTATTATGACTCAAATAACCGTCGAATCTGTTTTTGGCGAGAAAGCAGGTGCTATATGGCGAGCACTCAACCAAAATGGTCCGAGCAACATTACCAACCTCGTAAAGACTACATCACTGAGTCGTGAAGAGATCTTCAGCGCTTTGGGCTGGCTTGGCCGCGAGGACAAGATCCTGCTGGAGCAGAAAGGCAGGGAGATGATATTCTCTCTGAGAGATCCTGAAGCACGCCAGGAGGCGGTTGCTGAAGGGACTGCAAAGATGACTGCGCAAGAAATTTCTCCAAAAGGGAAAGCAAAATCAAAAACAAAACGCTCCAAAGCTAAGCCGCTAAAGAAGCCCAAGAAGGCCGGAGCAGTCAAATCATCCTCAAATCAAGAAGTGAGCCAGGAAAATGCCCAGCAAGAGGGCCTGGATAAAGAGAGCGATAGGACAAAGGATTATCTGCTCCATTGAAAAACCATTGCATATTACTTTCGCTTCGCGCTGCTAAGCTATATATCTCTTGAAGATGACTTCTGTAATTAAAACTGAGGAATGAGAAGATGACAGGCATTGTGCATTTTGAGATACCTGCAGATGATGCGCAGAGAGCAAAGAAATTCTATTCCAATCTCTTTGGATGGAATATAACAGGTATTCCGGGCATGGATTATATGATGATCGATGTCTATGGCGCTCCAGGTGGAGGCATGATGAAGAGAATGCATCCTGACCAGCAGATCATAAATTACATCGGAGTGCCATCTGTAGACGAGTATGCGGCAAAGGTGGAAAAGCTGGGCGGAAAGATATTAGTCCCCAAGAAGGCCGTTCCAGGAATGGGACATTTTGTTGTCTGCATGGATACGGAAAACAACGCTTTTGGCATCTGGGAGATGGACCCCGCAGCAAAATAGTGGCAAAGGGGCCGAGAGTGCATCAGGCCCATACGCCTCAGGCCATATGTTGCCGCTTAGCAGGCCAAACCCCTATTTCTTTCATTTCGTCCTGTTAGCTCTTGCGCCTGTTTTGAAGCGGTCTCAGGATGCATGATTCTTCAGTTCAGCATTAGCGCATAGAGCTGAGAATCTCCGGCAGGCTGAA
>JAQVZT010000018.1:6293-17261 GCA_028708055.1 Methanothrix sp. | reverse complement strand
CCGCTTTAGCCAGCCCGGAGCGAGAAAGGGATTTTTAATATCTTGTCGCCTGAACTGTCTTAATTATAATCATCAGTCTGCAAATATTTATCGATCAATTTAATTACGAGCAAACTTATAAATATTATTAGATGGGGCTCTGTACTAATATTGAGTTTTGCATTTATTGAGGATTTGGCATTTATGTCGAAAAAGGCCTTTGGCTCAGCCAGCATCTTAATTGCAGAAGACGACGATTCAAACCGGAAAGTAACATCTGCTATGCTCAAACGCCTGGGCTACAGAGCCGATGTGGTCTCTAATGGCAGGGATGCAATATTGGCGTTAAAATGTCAGCATTATGATATTATTTTGATGAACTTAAATATGCCGGAGATGGACGGTTTTGAGGCCACCAGAGAGATTCGCCGGAGCTGTCCTCCCGCGCTTCAGCCCACGATCATAGCCCTGACTGCTTGTATTCTTCCAAACAGTAGAGAACTCTGTATTGAAGCCGGAATGAATGACTTCATGTCAAAGCCTTTCAAGGTGGATGAACTGGCCCAAGTATTGAGCAAACATATGCGAATACGTGAGAGGAAAACCGCATTTATGGAATTGCATGAAGAGGTAACCAGGACCTTGGACTCGTTGCCAAAGAGAGGAAAACTCCGCTTGTCTTTAAGGCAAAATCAGTACCTACAAAATTAAATAATTATGCATCAACAATCCTCTATTCAGCAATAGTCTGCAGCTCATTTTATCTCTATGTCCTCTCCGTGAGAGATATATACATAATCATCGCATCTGTCCTCCAGCAATTATGGATGGGATGATGAAAAGAGGGCCTGAGTTCAACGGATGGTTTGAGAGGCATCATGGTTGAAAAGAACTCTTCAGCCGTGCCAAATGATGCGCCGGAGGAGATCGAGGATGGCAAGGTCACGGAGCGCGTCACAGAAGAACCGGAGCCGGATAGATCTCCTTTCGCATACGTCGGCATCGGAGCTTCGGCCGGAGGGCTGGAGGCATTAGAAGAGTTCTTCAAGCACATGCCCGCAAAAAGCGGCATGACCTTTGCGGTCGTCCAGCACCAGGACCCGGATCAACCCAGTCTCCTTCCCGAGATCCTGCAGCGATACACTCAAATGCCCGTGCTGGCGGTCGAGGAGAACGGCATGCCAGCCCGACCTGATACTGTTTATATCAAGCCGCCAGGAACCGATCTCTCCATCCTAAAGGGCACCTTCATACTGCTCAAACCAACCACCACTTTTGGGGCGAAGATCTCTATTGACACATTCCTGCGCCACCTCGCCGAGGATCAGGATGGAAAGGCTGTGGGTATCATTCTCTCTGGCATGGGAAGCGATGGAACGCTTGGCGTCAGGGCCATGAAAGAGCGGACCGGAATGGTCATGGCCCAGGAACCGGAATCTGCTAAATTTTCGTCCATGCCGCAAAGCGCCATCGCTACCGGCCTGGTGGATTACATCGCCTCGCCTAAGGAGCTATCCCGGCTGCTCTGCGAATATGTCGAGGTTAAAATGCATCTGCGAGAGCAGCATGTTTCTTTGTCTCCCATCTTTGAAAACAGCCTGTCCAAGATCTTCGTTCTAATTCGCTCTCGTACCGGCCAGGATTTCGCTCTGTACAAGCGGAGCACTATCATTCGCAGAATCGAGCGTCGCATGGGATTGCATCAGCTTACTCTGATCAATGACTACATCCGCTACCTGCAAGAGAATCCGTCAGAGATCGAGATCCTTTCCAAGGAGCTGCTCATTGGAGTTACGCGCTTCTTTCGAGACCCTGATGCCTGGGACGCTCTGGCGGAGAAAGCGCTACCTGAGCTGATTTCGTCCCTCCCGCCAGGTAGCTTGCTGCGCATCTGGGTTGTGGGCTGCTCAACGGGAGAAGAGGCCTATTCCATGGCAATAGTGCTTCAGGAGAATCTGGAAAATCTGGGCCGAACCGGGGATATCCAGTTCCAGATCTTCGCCACAGACACAGAGAAAGAGGCCATCGATATTGCCCGCCGGGGAAGATTTCCCATGAACATTGAGGCGGATGTCTCTAAAGCGCGGTTGGAGAGATTCTTCATCGAGGAGAATGCAACCTACCGCATTCATCCCCATCTGCGAGAATCCATCGTCTTTGCCCCGCAAAACATCATACGCGACCCACCCTACACTCACCTGGACATCATCTCTTGCCGAAACCTTTTCATTTACCTCTCTCCGGAGCTGCAAAGAAAGATCATAGCCCTATTTCATTATGCATTAAATCCCGGAGGAATTCTTTTCCTGGGATGTGCCGAATCCATCGGCAATTACGATCTTTTCAGCACATTGGATGGCAATTGGAGGATCTTCCAGAAGAAGGATGTGCCGAGCCTGGCAGCTTCTTATGATCTGCCATCCGTATTCTCTACCAGGTCTGATGCGCAAGGGACAAGAGACGCATTTTCGTCTGCTGCCAAAGGGCAATCCCTTACTGCAATAATCCAGAATCAACTGCTTGAGATGTATGCTCCTCCCGCGGTCATAATCACTGAAGACGGAGATATCGTTTATTTTCACGGACGGACGGGCAAATACCTGGAACCGTTGTCTGGAAAGGCAAACCTGAATATTTTTGTCATGGCGCGAGAAGGTCTTCGATATGCTCTCATCTCTCTTCTCCGAACCGCGGTCGCTGAAAAGCGCAGGGTTACTGCTGAAGATGTGGCATTGCCCGCGGAGAATGGCACACTGCATGTACGTCTGATGGTGCAGCCGATCTTAAAACACTCGGGCCGGGCAGATATTTATTTGGTGATCTTTGAAGATGTTCCTTTGCCAAAATCCCCTGAGATTCAATTGGCAAATCCTGGCGCAGATATTTCTTTTCCGGATAGGCGCTTGGAGGAATTGGAGAGAGATCTCGCGAAGGCCAGGGCAGAGCTAAGGCAAGCGGCAGAGCAAAGGCAGTCTACTCACGAGGAAATGACCTCCATGAATGAGGAGCTTCAGTCTACCAACGAGGAGCTGCAAAGCACCAACGAGGAGCTGACTACCAGCAAAGAGGAGCTCCAATCCTTGAACGAGGAGCTTCTCACAGTGAACGCGGAGCTTCAGTCCAAGATTGAGGCCTTCTCTCAGAGCCATGACGATATGCGAAACTTGCTGCACACAACAAAGATACCCATGCTGTTCCTGGATAGCAGCCTGCGAGTGCGACGATTCACTGATGCTATGAAGCCCATCATCAGCTTGATCAGCAACGATGTCGGGCGGTCCATAACTGACCTCAAAGTGAACCTGCTGGGTGAGTCTCTTGTTGATGATGTGCGCGAAGTGCTCGATACCCTTCAATATAAAGAGAAGCAGGTGGAAACGATAGATGGTAAGTGGTTTCAGATGCGTGTCATGCCCTACCGCACCTCGGAGAACCGGATCGACGGGGTGGCAGTCACTTTTAATGACATCTCCACCATCAAAGAGCTGGAGATGTCCCTCCAGGATGCAAAAATCTATGCACAGAACATAGTTGAGACCATATCCGAGCCACTCGTGGTGTTGAATTCGGGTATGCAGGTCGTCTCTGCAAACCGCACCTTCTATGAGACCTTCCAGGTGACCCCCCAAGAGACGGAGGGAAAAATCATCTATAGTTTGGGAAATAAGCAGTGGGACATTGCAGGGTTGCACCAGCTTCTTGAGGATATATTACCCAGGAATGCCGTGTTTGGTAGCTACGATGTGGAGCACGATTTCCCAAAGATCGGCAGGCGCATCATGCGTCTCAATGCTCGAAGAATAATCTCCAGTAAAGAGGACCTTATCCTCCTTGCTATGGAAGACATAACAAATGAAAAGGGCCCGGAATCATGCAATTGAAAAGGACATTTTCTCTGGACCCTGTTCTGAGAGCGCGGGCTGAGGACGAGGTACGCAAGAATAGCCGCTCTGCCTGCCTCACCGAGATGGACGTAAGAGCCCTCTGTCATGAGCTGGAGGTGAGCCAGGTAGAGCTTCAATTGCAGAACGAGGAGCTGCTGAGGATAACAGCAGAGCTTGCTGAATCCGAGGAGAAGTATCGGGACCTTTATGAATTCGCACCCATCGGCTACCTCACGGTGGAGCTATCCGGAAAGATTCGGGAGGCAAATCTGGCTGCAGCCATTCTTTTGGGAACAGAGCGAGTTCACCTGCTTGACAATCGGTTCCAGGCATACCTGGCAGAGGAAAGCCTTCCCCTGTTTAATGCTTTTTGCAGCCGCGTAATATCCTCAGATGCTAGAGAGGTTGCAGAGGTTCATCTCAAAGCCAATGCAAGCAATGAGCGAGATAATGGATGGGCTTTGATCGAGGGGCGCGCTATCTCAACAAGCGTTTGTAGCGTCTTTCGCATGGCAGTCATCGACATAACAGCCAGAAAGCAAATGGAAGAGGAGCTTCGGCGGATCAGGGACGAGCTGGAGGATAGAGTTCAGGAAAGAACCCATCAGCTTGTCAGTGCGAATGAAGAGCTATGTAAGGCCAAAGATATTGCTGAGGCGGCAACGCGCATAAAATCAGAATTTATGGCTAACATGAGCCACGAAATACGTACTCCTATGAATGCAGTCATAGGCATGACCAGCTTGCTTTTAGATGATGGGCTCTCGCCTGAGCAGATGGAATTTGTGGAGATAATAAGAAGCAGCGGCGAAGCTCTAATGGTTATTATAAACGACATTTTAGATTTTTCTGTGATGGAAGAAAAAAAAGTAGCGCTCGAAGAGCAGTTTTTTGACCTGAGTCATTGCATTCAGGAATCTCTGGATCTGGTATCAGGCGATTCCAGAAGAAAGGGATTAAATCTTTCGTATAAAATTAACAGTAAAACTCCAAAAACAATTTTCGGAGATCCGATAAGGTTGCGACAAATTTTGGGAAATTTGCTCGACAATGCCGTTAAGTTTTCTGATTCAGGGCAGATCAATGTCTCTGTTTCCAGCCAAAAATTGGAAAACGAATTTAATATTCTGTTCACAGTATCGGATAGTGGCATTGGAATTGCTAGCAATGAATTAGACAAGTTATTTTTGCCATTTAGTCAGGTTGATGCCACGACCACACGCAGATATGGCGGCACAGGACTGGGCCTGGCCATAAGCAAGAAGCTTGTAGAGCTTATGGGCGGAAAGATCTGGGTAAAGAGCGAACCCGGTAGAGGATCAACCTTCTATTTCACCATCATAACCAAGGCGGTTTTCGACGAGCAAATGATCGGAAACGAATCCCAAACACAATTCGATGAGCACCAAGTCTTCGAACCGATACCTCAAATCATTGCCCTGAGCCGTCTTCGCATCTTGCTTGCAGAAGACAATTTATTGAATCAGAAGGTTATTCTGAAAATGCTTAAGCGTCTTGGCTGTCGTGCCGATGTAGCAGCCAACGGCTTTGAGGTTCTTCAAGCTCTGCAGCGCCAGAAATATGATATTATTCTCATGGATGTGCGGATGCCAGAGTTTAGCGGCCTGGATGCAACCAGGCAAATCCGCAAGCTCTGGCCAAGTTCGCAGCAGCCTAGAATTATAGCGGTTACAGCTTATGCACTTGAAGGGGATAGAGAAAAATGCCTTGAGGCAGGAATGGATGATTATATCAGCAAACCAGTGGATATGGAGGAGCTGTGCAGCACATTGAGAAAGTACCTGCCTTCTGAAATGTCTGAATAGGGTATCATGATAGAGGACAAAATCGCCATTAGATCGTGCAATTCTTTGGCTCACAAGGCTTATGGCCATGAAGAGACGAATGAGCCGTCCATGACAATGAAAAACATAATCTGCTTATTGCTCATCTCCCTGGCGCTGCTGTCAGGTGCCGGTTGCCTGGCCAAGGACCCGGAAGCCTCAGCTTCGCCATCGACATCAAACCTCGCCGTTCCAACGGCCAATCTGCCGGACGGCTTTAAGCTCCTGGCAGTCCTGCCCGGAGAGAACAGCAACATGAATATGACCGATTACATCACCGAATTCCTGGGCCCTGAAAAGATCGGCGAGGCCAATGTCTCCGTAGGAATATACAAATGGAAGAATGAGGATGGATCCTACGATCTGGATGATGCCAAAATAACTCTCATAAAGCTGTCCGATGAGGATCACGCAAAAGCCGCCATCTCCAACTTCAAGTCCCAGGACGACTACAAGAGGCTGCTCGCCAAGAATGCGCCCATATTCGGCAACGCCACCGTCAACGGCCATGAGACCCTGGAGATCAAGGACGTCAAAGGCGACAACACCATCCGCTTCCTCTACCTCTGGAACGTCGGAAACACCACCGTCCTTGTCGAGGGTAACAGCGACAGAAGCCAGAGCCTGGAGCTGGCCAGCGCCTCGGGGCTCTAGAGCCACCAAATGAATCGGCTAATAAAAGCAGCCAGTCAAAGCAGCCAATATAATGCTGCCAATTAAAGAAGGCTAATCGCCATGAATCCGCAGTTTGAGGCCGAGGTTATCGGGGCGGAGCAGACCACCGTCTCCTCCCGGTCTATTCGATTTGGCAGGCCAGAGGGATTTTCCTACTTGCCGGGCCAGTTCATCATTCTGGAGCTATTGACCGGGGGCGCAGATGGCAAGGCCGCGGGAATCTCTAAAATCGCCAAGCCGCTGAGCTTTTCCAGCAGCCCCACAGAGGATCATTTGCAGGTCACCAAACGGCTGACCGGACACGAGTTTTCCAATGCCTTTCTTTCCCTGAAAGAGGGAGACCTTATCCGGTTTTCCGGGCCCTATGGCAGCTTCACCTTCCAGGGGGAGCACGAAAAGATCGCCATGCTCTCCGGAGGAATCGGCATAACGCCCCTGCGCAGCATGATCAAGTGCTGCACAGACCGGGGCATTGCGACCGACATCGTCCTGTTCTACTCTAACCGGGCAGAGGATGATATTCCATTTGGAGACGAATTCGAGGCCCTCAAAGGTAAAAACCAGAAGCTTACTATCATCAATACTCTTACCCGCCCAGGCCCCGCCTGGATGGGCCGGACAGGAAGAATCGACGCCAAAATGATCCGGGAATTGCTGGCCGACTATCAGGAGCGGGTCTTCTACACCAGCGGCCCGAAGAAGATGGTGGAAGCAATGCAGCTAGCCCTCCAGGAGCTGAACATCCCGGCGAGCCGGATTCGAAAGGAGATTTTCCCCGGATACGATTGAGACAAAGATGGGGGAAAGCCGCGGCTTTATCCATTACTAGGTCAGTTCTGGCCATCCGATCAGATTCAAAATTCTAATCGGAATGGTCCGCAGGCGGTCGATACCTCTTTTTTTGGCCCGTACCGGCGCGGAGGGTGGATCAATCCATGCGGCGCGCTTTTTTTGTGATCACGACAATCCCGCAAAAGAAAGATGGAAAACAAGCGGAACCGCTAAGAGTTAGAGGGCTGCTCAGGCAGACGGACAGGAGGATATGCCGGGACCATGGCTGTATCGGCAGGATGCAAGAGGAGACTGCCATCGGCGGACAGGCTGAGGGATCTCTGATCTTTAAATAGCGGTCCCGGCTTAAGGATTGTTGCCACGAATGTAGAATGACATCCCTGGACCCAATCAGATTCAGCGTTCAAAGGCAAAAACAAATGCAGTCCTGGCTCATCCAGGACCTGGCCGATTAGCTGAACCTCACCTTACGCCTGCCCTGCTGTCAGACCATTTATTCAATCCCCAGGGCAACAGGATAACCAGCACTCCAAAGATGACAACTGCATACACTTGACCCATAATATCCATTCATTATCACCTCCTTTTCGATTATTGTCTTCCGTCCCAGTGTAGGTCAAAGGGATGATAAAATTGGCGGACAAAATGTGGAGGATGGTTCAAAAATGCTTAATAAATGTAAAGTGAATTAATCATCTATTACCAATATGGCTTAATTGCTTTAAGCAAGATAATATAAATTGCAAATAGGAAGAATCGGGGGAAAGGTGCAATAGGAGAAATAGGTAAAATCGCATAGGAAAAAATGGCGGAGAGTAACCTCCTGTGCACGTGGATTTTTCTGATCAGATATTAATTTTATTAAGGAATTTAGTTATTTGTGGTTCAGTCCTCGCTGGACGAAGTCTCGATTACCTGCCAGTGCTTTCCCCTGGCAGGAGCATTCCTCAATGCCTCTTCGATTCCCTCGCTTGACAGTCCATCCAGCCATTCGGCAAGCCTCTTGCCAGGATTGCGCATGGACCAGTACGATTGCAGCCTGATGTGCTGGTCGCATAGATGATTGAGACTGACGCCGCGCTGGCATAAAGAGCCCCGGCACGGTCCGTGGCCCTTGAGGTCGCACTCTGGTGTTTTCATTTCATCCACCCTTGAAGTTATCCTTGAAGTTTTCGAGTTTGCTAATTGTCTACTGTTGCTGTTGCATTTACTGTTGCAGATTGAAGGACTCTGCCAGTACTTCCTTGTTCACCTTACCGCTCACAAATGTACGTCTGGACAGAATCTCATTCATGACCACCTTCGCCGGGGCAAAGACGTTATGGTCCACCTTGAAGAAATCAAATCCTGCCGCCTTGAACGTCTTGTAAAATGGCGTTCCCCAATCGCGAGAGGCTGAAGAAGGCATGCCTTTGAGATATTTTTGCAGCTCATCCAAATTCTCGTACTCCAGTGTGTAGTAGGTCTCCCCACCGTAGATTATGGCATCATTGGATGAGCCCATGCACATGGTGCCGTCTCCGGTGATTGGCGAGATAGGAGCCCGACCCCAGCCGCTTTTGATGGTGTTGATGTCAAAGCCCATGGTAAAGAGCTTATGCAGGCCTGTCTCGACCACCCGCGCCGATACCTGCACCAGCCCGGCCACGCTATCCGTAGGCGCGACGGCTATCCGTAGGTCCGCCGGATCGATGCCGCACTTTTCTGCGATTGTTGCGGAGACGGCTTCATTGGGCAGCTTGTTAGCCTCCAGGACGATGACCGCCACATCTGAGGACTCCTCAAAGCAGATCTTATCATACAGTTCGCGGGTCTTTCTGGCCAGCACCCGCGCCGGACCGCTGCCCATAGCGAAGTACTTGTCAACCTTTATCTGCCACATGGCGCACTGGGAAGCCATGCAGGAGACGGCAGGATGGTCGGTCGCCACCTGGAGGCCCGGCAGCAGAATGCCGTTGACATCGAATGGCGCGAGCTGAATCTCCGCAAGATCAGCCATGCAGAGGCGAGATAGGTAAATTCCGGCACCATAGCCGCCGTGAGCCTGCACTCCCGCATCGGCCACTACTGTGCCATTGTCAAGTTCATGGACTTTAACCTGCAGCTCGTCAGCATAATCGAGCATCTCCTCGAAGACCTCGAATCCCATTTCATTGATACCCATCAAGCCTGATCACCTTTCCGCGTTATGGATGCCATCGTCCTTAAAAGTCTATCGATATTGTTCGTAACCCGCGTTCATTTGCCCCGCTGCAAATCGATTCACATTCATTTGCTGCATTCATCTCTTCCATTTATTTCTTGGATTCATTTCCTGCATTCGTTGCCTTCGGTGGACCGCCTTCATCGGACCGTCTTCAGTGAACGGTCTTCACTGGACAGGATCCCAGAGCGGCGCAATTTTCATCTCTCGAGTTAGAGTTATTCTGGGCGCATGCAGGCCCATTGGGACAGGTGCCGTTCCCGGTGCAATTGCCGCTACAATTTCCGCCGCAATTTCCACAATTTGCCCCGCATTTAATGCTGCCGCTTTCTTTTGCTTGGCATGAGCTGCCGTCTCCGGAAAGTGGGCAGGAAATGCCGGCGCTGTTCAGTAACAGAGCGATTCCCGCCAGGAGCAGGATCAGTGCGACTATTGGATACTTATTCATCATTGATAGATCCGGCTTTTTCTATTTATATTTCATTGCCGGGAAGTGCAAATTGGGGAAATACAGGCAATAATCAAACTCAATTATTTATAGTGGTGCGGCAGTCTGTTTGTCAATCGAGGTGGATGGATGATCAAGTGGGCAGAAGGAATATTAATCTTGGCAGCGTTCATTGCCATTATGCTTTTGATTGGCGGCTCTGGCCTTGCTGCGTCTTCTGGAACCTGGACGGTAGGGCAGAATGAGAGTCATCCGGTGAATAAGGACAATATCAATACCTCCTGGGATCTATCAAGTCTATTTAAGGATCGGCAGGCTGCAATTGTAGAATTTGGCGCTCTGAAAAACGATTCGCAGAAGATAAATGCGACATTTCGCCCCAGGTTTGCCAACCTCACTGGAGAGGTTTTGCTGGAGTACATTGAGGCGAACCGGGACTTTGGCCGCAACCTGAGCGTAGTCTATGCCTATGCCTACGCCCAGAACAGCCTGAATGTCAACGACAAGTTCTTCGAGAGCTTCATCTCAGATGTGCAGAACCTCTACACCGAGCATGCCAAAGCCACCTCTTTTGCGGAGGTGCTTCTCAAGTCGCTTCCTCCTGCCGAATGGGACCGGCTGTTCTCCGAGCAGCCCGGCCTGGAGTCCTGGAGAGCATACCTTGAAAACAGCTACATGCGCTACAGAGATCACCGGCCCAGAAATGAGACCCATGCAGCCTATCTGGCAGACATCTCCAATCAGCTCATGAAGATCAATACCGAGGCGGAAAAGCTGGTAACCAATAACGTTACCGTTGCAGGAAATATCACTCTGGACGATGGACGCGAGCTGGCCATAAATTCTCAAACCTACTCCGAGCTTCTATCCACGGACGGGAGCCGAAGCAACCGGCAGAAGGGCTATGATAAACGCTTTTACCACCTCATTGGCGAGTCGGATAAAATGGCTGAGATCTACTGCAATAAATCCAGGCTGGATGATCTGATTGCCCGGGAGCTGAACTACAGCGATTCGTACGATGCCAAGATGTTTGACACTTACATGAGCAAAGATCAGGTGGAGACGATGAACCAGGTCTTCAAGGAGCGCAAGGGCGACTTTGATGGCTACTACGAGTTTCGAAAGGTCAGGATGAACCTC
>JAQVZT010000018.1:0-6193 GCA_028708055.1 Methanothrix sp. | reverse complement strand
AGCATGACCCCGCCCGAGAAGCTGCGGAAGTACTTCGGCATCGAGATCGACAGAAAGCTCTTCGAGGATGCCATGGATGTGGTGAAGATGAGGGTGGCTCAATTGCAGGAGCTTGAGAAGAAGAGAGTGGCGGATTCTGACTGAGGGCAGGGTGGAATTTGCTTTTTGAAAGAGATGGGAGGAGCGAATTGAAAAGTCACAAATCGAGGATGGCGAACGAGTTCATCGAGGGCATCAGAGAAGGCCTGGAGGATTATGCAGAGGGCCGCTGCAAGGCTTTCAAAAATGCCGATGAGCTATTAGCCTACCTGGCAGGATCATAACCACTTGTCAATGACCCCTAATTCCGTCGCCCCTGCCCCCATCGACTACGACGAAGTCTACCTTCCAGCCGAGGACACCTTCCTCCTCCTCAGGGCCGCCATCTCCGAGGCCAGGCCAGAAGACCGCGTGCTGGAGATCGGCTGCGGAAGCGGCCTGATCTCCCAGGAGCTGAGGCCTAGGGTCGCCTTTCTCCTGGCCACGGACATCAATCCCCATGCAGCGCGGGCGGCGAGGGCGAGGGGGGTCGAGGTCATAAGGGCGGATCTGTTTGCGGGAATAAAAGGGAGGTTTGACCTGGTTCTCTTCAATGCCCCATATCTTCCCACTCAGCCTGAGGAGAGGACCGGCCACTGGATAGACCGCGCCCTGGACGGGGGAGAGAGCGGCAGGGAGACGGTGGACCGGTTCATCGCCGATCTCTCCGGTCATATGGAGCCCGGAGGCAGAGCGCTGCTGCTCATATCGAGCCTCACCGGCCTTTCCGAGGTGCAGGAGGCAGTCGCTGCTGCTGGGCTTTGGGCGGATGTAGTGGCAGAAGAGGGATGCTTTTTCGAGCGGCTTTATGTTCTCCGGCTGGGGACTATTGGTTCTTCATTCTGATCTCTGATCATGTCCCGGATTAACATAGCGCATCATGTCCCTTGAATCAGTACCATTAATACTCACAAAGGAATTATTTGATAAAATATAAATAATAGTATTTTGTGAAGAATTGTTTTCATTTGTTTTATCAAAAGTTATATCTGCAGAATTTTCTTGAAGCGCCAATAACACCAGTGCACTTAGTAGTAATACTAACGCTAATATCAAAGAGTAGGTAGCTAATTGATAGCACTTTCGTTCAGTTTTATATATATTACTATGATATTCGAGTTCTTCAAGACCATTCCGTTCTAAAGACCTTGGAATTGGTCTTAAGTAGATTGACGCTATCCCTAGAAAGATGGATGCGATAAGGGAAATGGTAATTAGAATCAATAGGAACATGGTAAGCTTTGGGATTTGGATTGGAATATCCCTGCTATCTTTTATTATAAAATAGATTGCTCCGAGGGATAACGTTAGGAGCAAACCGCTTATCTCTAGGTGCGGCGGAACTATTATTCTTAAATCCGCATGATATCTTTTATAAGCAGTTATTATATTATTCGCATCAAAAACATTTGAGGTAGTGCTCTCTTCCGGTGTTAACTCTTCATCTTCCTCTAGCACTGCATCCTCATCATTTGGGGATGCGGTATTATGATTTCCTGTCATGTGCCCCTAAAGACGAAATTCCGGATAGAAATATAGCCGTCCTTTGCCTTTATCCGAACTATACTTGCCCAATTGCTCTGTTTTATCTAATATCTGTGATGGCGTCTCGTTCGCACGACCGTATAATCTCCAATTATCTTGTTCAACCTTGAAGTGTTTCGCAAGCAGTTTTACCATTTCTCCTGCGGTGATCGACTCTGGAATCCTAAACTTGCGTATGGTCTTTGTTGCCGATCCGGGGGGCAATTCGACAATCACATGTATATGCTGACGGGATGCTTCTCTATCTTGGGAGAATGTGCGCTTCTTTGTGACGACACCCTTAGTTATCATCTATTTGATATTGGCGTTTAATTAGCTATAAATCTAATGGATATGGGTATCGAACTCTCTGTGAGTCTTCCCTGTGCACAGTGCTTTTCTGGCTGCAAATCGTTACCACCAAGCCGCCGTAATCATCAAAAAGCTAAGCTTTATTTTCCCGCTTCGCAAAACTAACCCATCATCAATGACCCCCATTCCCGCACCCCCGCTCCCATAGACTACGACGAAGTCTACCATCCTGCCGAGGACACCTTCCTCCTCCCTCAGGGCCGCCCTATCCGAGGCCAGGCCGGACAAGACGCGCCCTGGACGGGGGAGAGAGCGGCAGGGAGACGGTGGACCGGTTCATCGCCGATCTCTCCGGTCATCTAGAGCCAGGAGGCAGAGCGCTGCTGCTCATATCAAGCCTCACCGGCCTTGACGAGGTGCGGGAGGCGGCAGCCGCCGCCCGGCTTTGGGCGGATGTAGTGGCAGATGAGGGATGCTTCTTCGAGCGGCTTTATGTTCTCCGGCTGGGGACTATTGGCTCTTCATTCTGATCCGGTTCCGGAGCAACATAGCGCGGCATGCCGTCAAGCAAGCTGACTAGCTTATCCAGAACCTCGCCTACGCCCTGGCCGGTCTCGGTGGACATTTGCAGCATATCGCTCTCGCCACTCCACCTCAAAATGTCCGCCTTATTGGCAGTGACAAGAACCGGCAGCTTTAGCCAGTTCTTGAGATCCTCGGCCAGAGCGAGCTGGGACGCGATGGGATAGCCACAGTGCTCGCTGGGATCAAGAATATAGAGAACGACCCCTTGCAGGTGGTTCAGTGCTGCCACCGTCTGCCGCTCAATATCATTTCTCTCCTCCAGGGGCCGGTCGAGCAGCCCGGGCGTATCCACCACCTGATATTTTTGCTCGCCTCGCAGGAAGTGGCCCACAAAGATGCCCCGCGTGGTGAATGGATAACTGGCGATCTCTGGCCGGGCGCCGGTGACCTGGACAATGAAGCTTGACTTGCCGACATTTGGATAGCCGGCGATGAGAATGGTCGGCACCGCCGGGTCTATGGTCGGCATCTGGCGCAGAAGGTTTCGAGCCTTATTGAGAAATTTCAGGTCCTTATCGATGGACCTCATGACAGAAGAGTAACGACCAAAGGCCGACTTTCTCTCCGGGGCGGTGTCAAGGCCCCGTGACCTTCTGATCTTGCCGGTGTACTCCCGGGAGATCAACTTGATCTGCCGGGAAGCCCAGCCCAGGCGAGAGAGACTGATGCGGATCTTGTCAACGCCCGCAATTATATCTGCCATCTCCTGATAAAATGGGGGCAGCTTTTCAAATGACGGGAACTTGCGAATCAGATTGCTGAGATTGTCTGAGAGAATATTGCCGGCGTTCTGGACCATTGACTCGTCGTCACTGGCACGGGAGGCACGCCGGAATGATTTATCCAGAAGCTCTTCTGATGTGGGTACGGTGGGAAGCTGTTCAAACATCATACCAATAGTTGCCCGCCCGGATGATAAATCTTTAGGCGATTTGCTCAGCAGACATTTATAAATGGTTTTCGGAAGGATTAAATACTAGTTCAGTATTCTATATAGATGAGGTGGCCTCGTGAAGAGATTAGGCACCGCTCTTCATGTTATACAGAACAAGTTAATTCTTCAAAGCGAGCAGACTGATGGAACTAAAACAGATATCCCTAGATCGAATTCCTGGGTTGTGGATCAGAAAAGGACAAGAGTTGGAAAAGTCTTCGATATATTCGGCCCCATTGATCATCCGTACATCATCGTTCGACCAAATAGAGGTGTAGATGCCGCTGCCCACGTCGGAAAGAAGCTCTATATCGACGAGGCGCCGGGGAGAGATAGCAAGTGGAAGAAATTGAGAAGCTGAGAGAGATAGAGAGGGTAGAGCCGGAAAAGCTCAAGGAGAGGACCCGGCTCAAGCGCGAGAAAGAGAAGGTAGACGAGTTCGAGAAGTTCACCGTCGAGTGCCCGGAGTGCCATAGCCATACCCTTGTGCGCGACTATGAGCGGGCGGAGCTGGTCTGCTCAGATTGCGGTCTGGTAATCGATGAGAACTTCATCGATCAGGGTCCGGAATGGAGAGCCTTCGACCATGACCAGCGCATGAAGAGGTCAAGAGTGGGAGCGCCCATGACCTACACCATCCACGACAAGGGCCTCTCCACCATGATCGACTGGAGGAACAGAGACTCCTATGGCAAGACAATCTCCTCCAAGAACCGCGCCCAACTTTACCGGCTGAGAAAATGGCAGCGGCGCATCAGGGTCAGCAATGCCACGGAGAGAAACCTGGCCTTTGCTCTATCAGAGCTGGACAGAATGGCTTCCGCCCTGGGTCTATCCAGGAATGTGCGGGAGACTGCTGCGGTCGTTTATCGAAAGGCGGTGGACAAGAACCTCATTCGCGGACGGAGCATTGAGGGCGTGGCGGCGGCTGCGCTTTATGCCGCCTGCCGGCAGTGCAATGTGCCCAGAACTCTGGACGAGATCGCCGAGGTTTCCAGAGTCTCTCGAAAGGAGATCGGCAGAACATACAGATTCGTCTCCAGAGAGCTCGCACTCAAGCTCATGCCGACCAGCCCAATAGATTACATTCCTCGCTTCTGTTCCGGTCTGAATCTGAAGGGTGAGGTGCAGGCCAAGGGAATTGAGATCCTCCGTCAGGCTGCCGAAAAGGAGCTGACAAGCGGGCGCGGTCCCACGGGCGTGGCTGCGGCTGCGATCTACATCGCCTCCATCCTCTGCGGGGACAGAAGGACGCAGCGCGAGGTGGCCGATGTAGCGGGCGTGACTGAGGTTACCATCAGGAACCGCTACAAAGAGCTGGCAGAAGAACTGGATATAGAGATAATCCTTTAAGCTACTGCAAAGACTGCCAGCTATGAGTGCGCTGCTAACGATTGCGGGGCACTCAATGTTAACTTTTTTTCAAAGTAAATTGACAATCGCTGGCGACGCAGCGGCAGATAGCAGAAATGACAGGCCTATCAGCAGGAATAACACGCCGCCCACCTTCGTGATGGCTCTACGGTCGATCCGGCTTGACAGGAACTTGCCCAGAAATATGGCCATAATGGAGAGAAGCAGAAGTGCAATCATGACGCCAATAAAGACCATTATTGGATCATATTCTGTGGCAAAGAGGGCGGAAGCGATCTGGGTCTTGTCTCCCCACTCGGAAAGAAAGATCATTGTGAATCCTGAAGCAAAGGCTCTCCTGGCAGATAGGTTGCTCTCCTCTGTGTCGTCATCTCGGTCACCCTTCAATATCAATAGCCCAAAGAGGATGAAAACCAATCCGCTGACGATCTTCACCAGATCCACGGGAATTACGCTCGTCACCCATGAGCCCAGCAGTATGGCAATTCCGTCAGCCAGCAGAAAGGCCAGCATCACTCCCAGCAGAAGCCGGAAGTACTCCTGAGTCTTCGAAGAGAGCAGCAGTATGGACAGCTGCGTCTTGTCTCCCATCTCCGCAAGCCCGACTGCCAGCAATGGAATTATGATCTCATCAAATGCGATTTTAGACACCTTTTGTCAGTAGAATTGGAAAGTCTCTTCTCTTTATCGTTAATAATTGTTATGCTGCCTCGTCGTACTGTATTTTAGGGTCGTCTCTAATTTCTGCGTATCCGAACGGATCGAATCTTCTGCTAATTTAAGAATGCAATCTTTAAATAGTATTATTTGCAATATACTAATTGTAGGTGTAAATTCATGTACGAAAAGATCTTGATAGCTACTGATTTTTCCAAGCATGCCGAAAAATTAGTTGAGTGTGTTGGAGAAATACCCGGCGTAAAAGAGGTCGTTCTCCTGCATGTTCTTGAGAAAGATCCTCTCGCCAGGGTCTGGTCTCCGGGAGATGATCTCAAGCAAGCGGAAAAACAGCTGGAGGCCCCGAAAAAGATCTTGGAAGACGCCAATTTGAAGGTTAAGGTAAGGGCAGAAATAGCAGAAGAGATACCAGAATATGCAGTAATAAAGCATGTGGCGCACGAAGAAAATGTTTCACTCGTTGTGATGGGGGCCAGGGGAAGAAGCATGTGGCAGGGCCTGCTCCTTGGGAGCGTCTCAAGCGGCGTTCTTCGCTATGGCGGCAAGGACCTTCTCATTATGCGCTACAAGACCCTGGACGAAGAGGGCAAAGAACTGGGCAAATTCTGCGCGCGCATTTTTGATCGAGTCCTGGCACCTACCGATTTCTCAAAAGCAGGAAATGCAGCAATCGAGAAGATAAAGGAAGCGAAGCTCGCAAAAGATGTA
>JAQVZT010000269.1 GCA_028708055.1 Methanothrix sp. | reverse complement strand
GGATATATGACCTCGATATTCTCCATGTTCAATATCAGTTTGCGCAGTTCCTCGCAGTTTATGGGATGCTTGAACTCGCTGCACATCTTCACGCGTTCCGAGAGGTCCCCAAGCTCCTTGTCCTTTAAGTAGTAGCCCATTCTCTGGGTGATGTATTTTAGGGCCTTGGCTCCGGTGTGCTTGCCTATGATGATATGCCGGGCAGCGCCCACCATTTCCGGCGAGTAGAGCTCGTAGGTTCTGGGCTCTTCCAGAACAGCAGCTACATGAATTCCGGATTCATGAGCAAAAGCATTGCTGCCCACCACGGCTTTATTCTTAGCTACCGGAACCTCTGAATAGGTCTCCACCAGCTTAGAGAGGTCTTTTACCTTCGTGAGATCGTAAGAATTCAGGTCGTAATGCAGCCTTAAGGCCACCAGCAACTCTTCTAAAGGCGTGTTGCCGCTGCGCTCTCCGATGCCGTTTACTGTAGTGTGCAGTTGCTTTGCCCCTGCTTCCGCGCCTGCCAGGGTATTGGCCAGGGCCATTCCCAGGTCGTCATGACAGTGCATGCAGATGGGGATATTGATAACTTTTTTCAGCTCGCTTATCATGTAATATGTCGTGCGCGGATTCATAATCCCCACGGTATCGGCCACGCTGATATAATCGGCATGATAATCCTCTGCCTTTCTGTAAAGCTTCTTTAGGATCTCAAAATCGGTGCGCGTAGCATCTTCAGCAGAGAAGCGTACAATCAGGCCATGATCTTTGGCATACTCCACAGTCTGCAGTGCGCAAGAAATCGCCTCGGGGCAACTCATGTGCAGTTTGTACTTGAGGTGAAGGTCAGAGGTAGCGATGAAAACGCTGACCATGTCGGCGCCGCATTCGATGGCAGCGTCGACATCCTTCTTGACGGACCGGCAGAGAGCTGAAATCTTGGCATCAAGTCCCAGATTGCAGACCTCTTTTACGGCATTCATCTCAGCCGCTGATACGACAGGAAAACCGGCTTCTATGACCTCAACGCCGATCTCATCCAGCCGCAAGGCAATATCCAGCTTTTCATCGGCGCGAAAGACTCCACCCGGCATCTGCTCACCGTCGCGAAGGGTCACATCGCAGATCTCGATGTCCAGTGGCGGTGTCTTAGCCAATGCCAAGAATTGATTGATGGAGTAGTCTTGCATAACGGGCTAATAGTGATAATTCATTACATAAATCGGTTTCGAAGGAAATGAGTTTCCGGCAATTTCTAGAGATTGGCAAAACGTTCCAATATCCATCGGTTTCGCACTTCAGGATGAAATATGATACCATAAATGGGATCTGTGCCTCGCTGGAAAGCCAGGGCTGCATCAACTCTTCCTGCCAGGAGTGATAATCCCTGCGGCAATGTCACTGCATAATTATGAAGGTGATAGCCTTCTATCCGCCGCGGTTCGCCCAGCAGTGGCGACGCCCTGACGATCTCGATCTCTTCCAGGCCGATAGCTCGATTTTGTACAATAGATCCCCCATAGACGCTGCCAATTACCTGCATCCCGGCACAGATGCCCAAAATGGGCTTTTTTAAATCCTTTATCCAGGAGAAGAGAGGCAAATGTTCAGCATACTCATTATCGAGCAGAGCTGTTCCGCAGAGGATAATTTTATCGTAATTGGCAAGAGCCCGAAGCTTGACCTCTGTATAATGCAGAATATCGCAGAAGAATGCTGCCTGCATCAATGTATCTCTAATGGGATGGACAAATTCGTAATGAGATAGACAGTCTCTTTCGAAGCACAGGTCAACCAGGAGTATTCGCCCTCTACGGGGCACCATTTTCGCTGAGTTTTGTCCGACGTCGCCAGGATTTTCTCCACCAATTTCAGGACTTTCAGGAATCGCCAACCCTGCCGGCTTCTCCACCAGACGCATCTCTTCTATGACAAACTGCCCTCTATAGTTGGCAAAGCTCTCGGATGCCTTCATGATCTCGATTCTCTTCTGGAAGAATGGAGCGTCCAGGACGAAGGTCTCCAGCTCCCCACCCTCTCCGGAAGGATTTATCCGGTATTTTTTCTCGAGCTGCTCGAGCATCCCTATCCGCTCCTCCGTCAACTCTGCGCCCAACCAGGAGGCATCAAAGGGATAGGCATAGACTCCAGAGATGATGATGGAAAAGTTTTCCTTTAAAAGCCCTCGGAGGTAAGCGATCTGATTTGTCTGCCAGAGAGGATTATAGCACCAGAGATTTTGGCTGCGACAGATCCTTTGCACGCGTGCCGCCTGGTAGACAGAATCGATGGCACCGGTGACTATTCCCTGGATGCCGTATCTCTCACGGGCTGCATCAATTGCCGCCGCCAGGTCCATAAGCTCCTCTTCTTTGATGCCGTGCGTGGGCCAGGTGAGCAGAGGAATGCCCATGGCCTTTGCCTGCAGGCCTGTGCGAGCAACGTTGGGCGTGTGAAACATGTAGCTGTCCGGGTTCTCCGAGACCAGAGTTATCAGACAGACCACCTCGTTTCTTTCCATGGCCCGGCGGCAGGCAAAGACGGAATCCTTGCCGCCTGAGAAGAGCACGCCCAGTTTCATCAGGCTTGGAAAGAATACTCTTCAGCTAATAAAGGATATTGTCATAATGGTCTACGGCGCACCTGGCGAATCCAGGTCGAGCATCCGCCAGATCTTCGCCATATCTAAGTTTGCCACTACGGCCTCGGCCAGCTGCTCAAAGCCATCTCCCTTCGCCGCTCTCGCCCCTATTTCCGCCTTGTTGGGTGAGCCCATGCCCCGGCCCTGGCCGGGATCTTTACGGCTGCAGAGAAAATCAAGAAAAGCATTGCGGAAGTTTTCATTATCGAAGATGCCATGCAGGTAGGTGCCGATCACCATTCCGCTCTCAGATACAGCGCCGTCGTCACCGAAGGCCTTCTCGCCCTTGGGGCTGGTCACGCCCATGTGAATCTCGTAGCCTGTGACAATTTGGCCGCGTATCGGCTCCAGGATGGGACCGCAGCCCGTGACGACCTTTGTTACCTGCACGGTCCTCTTCTCATAGAGGTCGAAGCGGGTCACTGCATCCAAGAGACCGAGTCCAGGGATAGTCCCTGCGCTGTCCTCGACTCCGCTGTCGATGATCTCTTGCCCCAGCATCTGGTAGCCTCCGCAGATGCCCAAGACGGGCGTATCAACGCAGGATTTTATCTGATCGACCATGCCCTTTTCTTGCATCTCCCGCAGATCTGAGACCGTGTTCTTGGTTCCGGGAATGATTATAGCATCCGGATGGCCCAATGGCTCGGAGAGGTTCACATAGCGAACGTGCGCCTGTCGTTCCAGGGGCTCGAAGTCGGTGAAGTTGCTGATGCGCGGCAGCCTGATCACGGCAATCTCGATCGCATCTGCCGCAGCAGAGCGGGCCTTCTTGTCACCCAAAGAGACAGAGTCCTCGGAGGGGATATTCAGATCGAGATAAGGCATGACGCCCAGCACGGGCACGCCGGTGAGCTTTTCCAGCGTCTTCAGGCCGCTGCCCAAAATGGATGGATCGCCCCGGAATTTGTTGATGACCAGGCCTTTTACGAGTGGCCGGATGTCCTCAGGCAAGAGCTGCACCGTGCCGAAAAGGCTGGCGAAGACGCCGCCCCGCTCGATATCACCTACCAGGATTATGGGGGCCTTCAGGCGGCGGGCCACATAGATGTTGGCGAGGTCCCGATCGAAGAGGTTGATCTCTGCCGCTCCGCCCGCGCCTTCTACTACTATGTAGTCATAGTCCTTCTCCAGATCTTGCAGGGATCGATCCACTACCCCCTTGAGATCATTGATATCGCGATAGTACTCCTCAGCGGATTTATCCGCCAATGGCCTGCCCAGAACGATGACCTGAGAGGTGCGGTCGCCCTTGGGCTTGAGAAGGATGGGATTCATGAACTCGCTGGGCTGCGCCCTGGCCGCCCAGGCCTGCACCGCCTGGGCGATGCCTATCTCCGAGCCGTTCTGGGTGACCCAGGAGTTGAGGCTCATATTCTGGGATTTGGAGGGCGCAACCTTCAAGCCGCGATCTGAGAGCAGGCGGCAGAGGGCGGCGACAAAGGTGCTCTTGCCGGAATGAGAGGTGGTGCCGAGGACCACGATAAAGCGAGACATGCGACGGGGAAAAGGCG
>JAQVZT010000268.1 GCA_028708055.1 Methanothrix sp. | reverse complement strand
CATTATTGATGATATCGAGCCGACACATGCCGTTCATCTCGCCGCCTTTGATGAAGGTCCCGGTCTGTGGCGCGAAATCCTGGGCAAGAGCCGCCCCCACACAAAGAATGGTCGCGGCCAGAAGACCGGCCATCAGCACATTTTTCATTTGCATAAGATTATTCCTCACAGCGAATTAGCATAGCAAATCCGCTATATCAGCGTTATTAGAAGAATACCCAAATATTTTAGAAAAAGGGTTCGCGTCAACAAGAGCAGGGGGCCTTCTGCCCGGAGTCCCCCCGCCGGGATAGGAAAAAGCCCATCCCTCTTTTACGGAAACGGGCCTCACCCCCCAAATCCTCCGCTTTCCTGGCACTTCTGCGCTCCAGGACTAAAAGGACCAGGCAGCCCAAAATACACAGCAGCCCGGCCAGCATGAAGGTGGCGGAAAAGCCCATCTGGCTGGCCACTGCTGCGCCGGCAGCTCCCGTGGCCGCTGTCCCCATGCCAGTAGAAGTGTGGTAAATGGACCACTGGAAGCTCTCTCTGCCTCTCTCCAGATTTACAGACCACAGGCCGAGCCAAGTAGGGTAAGCCAGGCCGCTGCCCAGTCCATAAATCGCCTCTGCCAGGTAGATCTGATAGATGCTGTTCGCCGAGAGATAGATTATAGGAACGCTGGCCATGAGCAGCGTCCCCAATACCAGCCACCTCTCTTTCCCGGCATGGCTGTCCACATAATGCCCGAAAGGCAGTTGCACCACCGACTTGGTGAGCATGAAGAGGGCACTCGCCATGCCGGCGGTGATCATCGTCCCCCCTGTCACGCCACCATCGTTTATGTAGATGGCAAGTATTGGCTGGATCAGCCCAAATCCCGTCAGAACGAATATGTCCGAGAGCAGGAGCAATTTCATTGTGCGATTCATCATAGCGAGTCACCTCCGAATTTAATAATGCATAATTCATAATCATGGTGCGACAGCATCCACCCCTTTTTTGCGATAATATTAATATGCGAATAAACTGATGTTCGCGCATTAATCAAAGGGATAATCTAAAGCCAGGGCTAGAAAAAGGTCCGTTCTAAACCGGATTTTAAAGTGATGCAGTAGACAGTTATGCTTAGCTTCATCAATTTTCTATTGGGTTGAGATTCTATATAAAACTATCTGAGAGCCGACTATGCCAATCGGTATCATGCGCGGCAAAGCAATCTGTCTCCATGCGCCAGCATTTTCACATGAATAAAAGCAAGACCGTTGCCCAGTAACCTCTGTAATATGAAACCCACTCCCACGAAAAGCCCGGCCGCCAGCTTCTTGGTGAAAGCTACCTCAATCTCAATGCCCCGTGCAGCACAGATAAATGAATCCTTCTGGCACAGAATGCTGCCTCCAAACGCGCCCAGGTCAATGGGCAGGATCCTTCCTGGAAAGGGGGCAGCGAGACAGATAAGGCATAAATATGAATCTTCGCAATAGTGAATAAGTGTGTACAAACAGATTGAACAGGCCCTGGAAAAGATGGATACTCTCGGCAAGGCAAAACAAGGGAAGATAAAAGCCATCTTAGAAAGATATGCGAGGGACGAGATCGGCCTTGATGAGGCTTACTACGACCTCTTGGAAGATGAGCTGATCCCCATGCCCCAAAGATGCGCAATGTCCGCCAAGATTCCTGTGACAGAAGAGGACGAAAAAAGGCTCAAAGAGAAGATTAGAGGCAAGCTTTTGGATTTAGTGGTATGATGCATTTTCTGGGGCAAAGAGACAGGTGATGATATCTGATGGAAAAGAGCGATGCCATGAAGCAGCAGGAAAAGATGACTGAAGAGATCCTGAAGAATAGACCTAAGCGTAAACGAGAAGGCGGGCCCATACAACCCTGGCATGGTCTTGCCTTTCTGGCCGTACTGTTCGTGCTGGCGGTAGTACTAGGTTACCTGATTCACGGATAAAGAGATATAGTCTGCACGTGCAACCATTTTGTATGAGCATTGCTGACCGTATCAGTTCCACCGAGCTGAGAGATCTGCTTTTGTCGCTGGCAGCGCTGGTCGTTGCCTTTTCCGTGCTTATGAACGGGAAGAGAATTCCCGATTTGGAGACGATTCTCATCATCACAGTGGGCGTAGGCACCGGCTTTTTGCTGCATGAGATGGCACACAAGTTCGTAGCACTGCACTTTGGCTACTTTGCAGAGTACAGAGCCAACCAGATGGGGCTGATGTTCGCGGTAGCCGCATCTTTCGTAGGATTCATCTTTGCAGCACCTGGTGCAGTTATGATAAGCAAGCCCACTGCAACAGCAGAATTCTATATGCAGGATTCCTTCGGCCAAGAGGAGCTGAAAAGAGAGATAAAAAAGGAGACGCTCTGGATATCCCTGGCAGGGCCCATGACTAACATCATCTTGACTGCATTCTTCTTTCTAGCGCTATTGTTCGCGCCATTGAGCGGTACGACAGCTACGGCAGCCAACTTCGCGCTATCCATCAACCTGACCTTAGCGGCCTTTAACTTGCTTCCCTTCGGTCCCCTGGACGGTAAGAAGATCTTTGACAGCAACCGCATGGCGTGGCTGCTGGTCGGCTTGCCTACAATTTTGCTGGCGCTGCCGGTCTATTTTGGAATCATATGAAGCGACTAATTGCACATGTATCGGGAAAGATAAAAGGAGTGGGATACAGCTCCATAGTCGTAACCCTAGCCGGCACCCTTGACCTCAAAGGATATATTGAGATCCTTCTCGATGGCAGAGCATTCATTATCGCCGAAGGAGACAAAGAAGATTTGGCGAGATTCGTCAGGGCTATACGCATAGACAACGCAAAAATTGTGGTCAAAGAGATTCTGATCGACTACAGAGAGCCAACAGGGGAATTCATTGATTTTCACAAGATTCTTCCCAGGCAAGAGGAGCAGATAAGGCCGGACAAGAAAGCTTCAGAGATGATAGAATTCCATTTACTGAATGCGCCTGGAAAGACGGAGAGGTTGGATCAGGAGATATGCACACCCAATCATGAGTTGAAAAAGGCAGGACCCGATCTGGATGCGCAGGAAGATGCAATTGAACTTGGCAGAGAGGAGGCGCTGGTTCCTGAAAGCTGCAAGTCGCTGCCTAAAGTTCATAGAAAGCTATCCTTAAATAAATAGAGATGCAAGTCCCAAGAGAATGCTCCAACTCACTGCAATAGTATCGGGAAGGGTTCAGCATGTGGGCTACCGGTCCAGAGTGGTAACCATGGCCAGGACCCTGGATCTTAAAGGATATGTGAAGAACTTAGCAGACGAACGAGTATTGGTGGTCGCGCAAGGTGAGAAGGCGGATCTGGAGAGGTTCTGCCGGGCTATTCGAATGGATGATCCCCTGATCAAGGTGGAGGATATACAGGTGCAGCTCTCCGAGCCGAAAGGTGCCTGGGATGAATTCTACAAGATCTCGGGAGACAGGGAGACGGACTCCCGGCTGGATACAGCCACGGTATTTCTCAAAGAGTTGATTGTCGTAGTAAAGGGCGGATTCAAGGAGACAAATTCGCGCCTGGGCAGCATGGATAGCAGGCTCGACAAAATGGATGGAAAGCTGGATCGAATTGCCAGGGCGCAGGAAAATATCGCAGACAAAATTGACAATGCCAGAAAAGAGATCGTCTTAGAAGTTAAGGGATTGCGCCAGGATCTAAAGGAGTGCGCCATAACAAGGCATCCGTTAGGAAAATCGATAAAGTTGAAAGTACAATAAAATGCAATCGTAGATACAATTATTTACTAAAGCTGGCAAAAGACAGAAAGGGATGTGTTAGATAGATGTCAAAAGATGAAACCATGAAAGAGATCGCCGAAACGCTTGCCTCCATCAACGATAACCTGGAAGGAATCAATGCAGAGCTTGAGGATATCTGCATGTCGAGCAAGATGCTGATATTCTTTAAGATGATTGAACTGAAGCCTGAGATGAAGGAGAAGCTTGGGCCTTTGATCGATGACCTGGCTGAATCTATGGATATGGACATAGTTGAACAACCAGAAAAAGAATGAATGCAATAATGAAAAAATAGCAGCGAAAAAGAGCTGCGAGCTTATTAAGAGCAACCTCCGCCACAGCCTCCCCCGCCCGACGTCGAAGTTGTGGTTCCCCTCGATCCGGAGATGGGATACATGATGTTCG
>JAQVZT010000267.1 GCA_028708055.1 Methanothrix sp. | reverse complement strand
ATCATAATAATCGATCGCCTCCTGATACCTTCCCAGCCGCTCGAAGATCACCCCTTTGTTGTACCAGGCCCTCACGTAACCGGGATCCGACTCTATGATGCCGTCAAAAAATGCAATAGCATCGGCATATCTCTTCTGTTTGTAGAAAACGACGCCTTTGTTGTTCAGAGCATCGGTGTAATGCGGATCTATTCCAAGGGCAGCATCAAAAGACTCAATGGCTTCTTCATGCCGGCCCAGACGGCAAAGGGACAGGCTTCTGCGGTTCCAGAGCTTTGCGTCCCCGTCATTTTTCTCTATGGCCTTATTATAAAATGAGAGGGCTTCATCAAATTTGCCGTCCTGGTATAGAGCATCCGCTTTTTCCGCCAGGGAAATGGAGTCAACGCAAGAATCACACATTAAAGCACCGCCGGATTGAGGTTAGGGACCAAATCCTCTTATGTGATTTTCGATTAAATTCATTTCATTGCACAATATTTTTTATACTCAACCACGCATATATTCTGCAAGAGAGAACCATTATGTCTATTACTACCAGGCTCTTCGGAAGATCCGGCCCTCGTGTCACCCAGGTGGGCCTGGGCGGTGAGGGCGTGCTGCGCACACACGGGCGCGAGCCGGAGGCGAATGCAGTGATTGAGCAGGCTGCCCTTCAGGGCATAACCTACTTCGACTCCGCCCAGGCTTATGCAGGAAGCCAGAGCTACTATGGCGCTTTCTGGCGCAGCAATCACGCGCTTCGCTCCCGCATATTTCAAACCAGCAAGTCCGCTGCCCGCGACTTTTTGGGCGCGAAAGCCGACCTCAACGATTCCCTGGAGGTAATGGGCCTAAAGAAGCTAGACCTCTGGCAGATCCATGATCTTCGGACCCGCCTGGATATTGAGGAGATCGAGGGGACGGAAGGAGCCTTGCAGGCATTTTTGCAGGCCAGGGATGCGGGCCTCGTGCGCTACATCGGCGTGACCGGCCACCATGATCCCAAAATTCTGGAGTACGCTGTGAAAAACTGGCCGGTGGATGCCGTGCTTATGCCGGTCAACCCTGTGGAAGCCATTCTGGGCGGATTTCTGGATCGTGTCATGGCAGCCGCCCTGGATCGCGGATTGGCGGTCATCGGCATGAAGGTGTTGGGCGGCTCGCATTACATCTACCCTCCGTCTGGGGTGACGGCGGAACTGCTCCTGCGCTTCGCCCTTTCTCAGGATGTAAGCACGGCAATCGTAGGCTGCGGCAATGCCAGTGAGGTAGAGGCACTGGCCGGTGCTGGGGCGCATTTTCAGCCCCTGGCCGATGAGGAGGAAAGGAAGCTCCTCGATATCTTCCGGCCAATTGCCCGCAGGATGGCGTACTACCGCGGGGCGATTTAATTTAACTTAATACTATTCATATTGAGCAAAATCCTTAAATATCGGCGAACGCATACAATACATTCGGCAAGAGTCGAAAACCATCATTTTTCCTCCTACTAATAGACTTTTGCCTTCCTCCTATTTTCCATGATCTCCTCAATTCCAGCGGAGGAAATATCGCTCTGGCTTGCATTCCAAGGAAAAAAGATTGCAGGGCCCGGATGCTTCGGACCTTTGCATTACCGGAATCATCAGGGCGGGAAGCAGTACGGGTTAGATCGCCTGATTCAATTCAGCCTGCGGTTTCATTGTTCAGCTTCTCAAGTTGATCCACCCTGAGCTTCACTATGTCCATGGCGTCCTCGAAGAGCTTTCTGTTGATCTCCAATCCAAAGTATTTCTTGAGTTTTTCTGGCGGAGTCATGGTGGTCCCGGCGGACAGATATGCCACATAGTTCTTATTGAACTGCTCCGGGTCCTCCTTGTACATCTTGAAGAGAGACAGTGTTATCGCCTCGGAGAGGGCATAATTGAAGGTGTAGTAGTTATCGGTAAAGTAGATATGGCTGATGTATGGCCACTCAGGCTCGATCTTGGGGTAGTAGGCAATATTATCGCTCTTGTATTCAGTTGCAATTCCGTCCCAGAGGGCATTGAGATCTGAACCGCTTGCATTCCCATTGCGGCTGATGAGCTGATGGGCCCTGTGCTCGAACTCAGTGATCATGGCCTGGCGAGGCATTGTTCTGGCATAATTGTAGATATGGCTTGCCAGGACGGCAATGGCTGTATCCCTATCGTAATTCTCGACTGCATAGTCCATGAAGAGCTCTTCGGCAAATGTGGATGGCACCTCCATCTCATAAATGGTCCCTCCGCAGTAAATATAGTCCAGCGACTGGCCCATCAGGTAGAAGTCGATGGCATGGCCCATCTCATGCGCTATGGTCGATTTGTCGTCTATTAACCCTTTGTAGTTCAAGAATACCAGTGCCGGCCGCTTCAGGGCACATAGGTCCTGAGCGTATTGTATGGATTGTTTTCCATGATCGGAATTGGGATAGACATCAACTGAATTGCTGGTGACCGTTTTTATAAACGACTGACCGAATGCCGGGTCCATCAATGCCAGTGAATTGTATATTTCAATAGCGGCGTCAGTATAGTTGGTTTTCTTGTCAGGATCATTCATGAGCTGGAGGAAGAGGTCATAGGGCGCGAGTTCCTGTACGCCCATCTTGGCCCTGCGGAACTCATAATATTTGTCGAAATCCCCTTTTCTCTCTTTGAGTACCTGATTCATCTCATCGATTTGAGAGGCATTGAGATACGATTCGAACATCATGGCTTCATAGGCATCAGAATAGTTCAACTCCCTGGCGTACTTATCATCAAGCTTTGATTTAGTGCTATATATCTTTCCCATTTCTTCCGATTCGTTGAATAGGTGGTAATAGCGCTTGTCGTAGCATTTCTTTCGATCGTTTCTATCCTTATTGGTCATCAGAAGATCATAGTAGGATGAGTAGTTGACTGAGTATTGTTTGCCGTTTTCAAGGGTGATATTGCCTGCCTGGTTTACGTTATTTGTGACCAGCTTCTCAGCGTTGGTATCAAGCTTCATGAGCTCATTGGATAGGTCCGCCAGATATGCGGCGTGTGTCTCATTTATGGGACGGTGGTCCACAAATCGGATATATCCAGCTTCAAGATAGGGGCGGTATTTTTCCAGCCTGGGCTCCTCTGCAAACAGCCTGTTCCATGTTGATATGGGAAGAGATTTTAGCTGCACATCGGCAAATGAGTTGGCCTTTGCGTATTCTGTGGAGAGATTCTGGACGTCCGAGAGGAAATTTTGGAAGAAGATATCATTGACATCCAAACTGTTCTGGGCATTTGCGTATGCATAAAGAACGTTTAGTGCTTTTGTGTAATTTTCGTCGCTCTGAATATAATCAAACAGGATTGTTCCAGTAAGGTTGCCGAATTTTGGCCGGAAGGTTTTGTTGATATCATTTGCAGTCATATTGAGATGATCATATTCCGCCCTGGCAGCAGTCTTGTCTTTGTAAAGGAACGATAGATTCCAGGTTGTTGTGATCTTGCTCGGATCAAGTCTCAGTAATGCATTGTTTTCTGATCCGTCCAGAGGCTGTACGGCTTCTGTTGATGCAGCCAAAGCAGTAGCTGCAACCATTGAAATGACAATTGCTGATCCAATCAGAATGAGATAATTCGTCTTCTTACCCCCTTAGTCATAAGGCTCGATTTTGTCAGCCAACTAATGGACAAAAATGGTATTGTGTGAACATAGTCATATAGTTTTTGTTTAAATAAATATCGTTCTCCCTCAATCACTTTCCAAAAGGAAGGCATCTGCAAAGGCGTACTGCCAGAATGCGCCCAAAAGATAACCGTCTCACCTTGCGAATATTATATATGGCGAAAATAGAGAATAGAATGGAAAAATAGCGAAAATGGAGAAATAAATGGAAAGATAGCGAAAATAAAGATAATAGATTGAAAAATAGCGAAAATAAAGATAATAGATTGAAAAATAGCGAAAATGAAGATAATAGATTGAAAAAATAGCGAAAATAGAGAATGGAATGGAAAAATAGCGAAAATGGAGAAATAACTGGAAATATAGCGAAAATAGAGAAAAAAAATGAAAAAAAAATGGCTCTTCGCTGTTCTATGTGGGTAGATTGAAATGAAGTTTTCCAAGCCTAAGATAAATAGTAGTAATGAAATTCCTGGTAGATCGGAATCCTCTTGCGCTATCCTTGGCAGCTTGAATTAGGCTAT
>JAQVZT010000266.1 GCA_028708055.1 Methanothrix sp. | reverse complement strand
ATCACCGTAATATACCTGCGCCAGGGGCAATATCTAGAGGCGTCGAAGAAGGAGTACTAGATGTATAAGATGATGAAGCTGAAGGGTGTGGCCAGGATAGAACCGGACCATCTGGGCGATCCCCTCGAAGCGGCAGTCAATAAATCACTGCGCGAAAAATATGAGGCGGTAGTCGACAAGTCACTGGGAACCATCGTGGCCGTGCTCGGAGCAGATGATATTGGTGAAGGTCGCATCCTGGCAGGGGATGGGTCCATTTACTACGAAGTCAATTTTGATGCCCTCGTCTTCAAGCCCGAGATGCAGGAGATCGTCGAAGGCGAGGTTGTGGAGATAGTCAAATTCGGAGCTTTTCTGTCATTGGGACCATTCGACGGCCTTTTGCATGTGAGCCAGATCACCAATGAGTATATATCTTATGATGAAAAGAACGCGCGGCTGGTCAGCAAGGAGTCGAGCAAGTCCTTGGGTGAAGGAGACCGAGTCCGGGCCAGGGTCATTGCCGTGAGCCTGAATGAAAAAGAGCCACGTGAAAGCAAGATCGGCCTCACCATGAGGCAGACTGGCCTCGGAAGGCTCGAGTGGCTGGAAGGCAATGAGAGTGCGCAAGAGACGGGCTCCAGTGAGGCAGAGGCGAAATGACAGAGCAGGCATGCAGAGAATGTCGGAGAATAGTGGAAGGGCAGGTATGTCCCATCTGCAATTCGGCCCTGCTGAGCAAAGACTGGAGCGGTTATGTCGTGATCATCGATCCCAAGGAATCGCTCCTCGCGAAAAAGCTGGAGATCACCCTTCCAGGCAGATATGCTCTGAAGGTGCGTTAGAATTGCGTCTTCTCCTTCTCCCAGATGAACTGCGCAATTATCTGAAGGAGCCTTTGGGCAGGCTTTGCCGAGGAAACGGCCTGGAATGCATAACGGCCATGGAAAAAGAGCTTCGCTCTGCCAGGAAAATAATAGCTGTCGGCGATATGACTGCCTTCTATCTCTTGAAGGCGAATATCGAGCCGGATCTGCTGGTCGTGGATAATAAAACCAAGAGGATGCCGGTTTCCGATCACGTTGTAGATACCCTGGGCCACGAAAGCTATAAGACGGTAAGGGTTAAGAACCCGGCGGCGACCATCAGCAAAGATCTTATAGACCTTATCAAGCAATCCCTGCAAGGCACCGAACATATTAAGATGATCGTGGAGGGCGAAGAGGATCTGGCAACGCTTCCGGCCATCCTTTATGCCCCTCTGGGCTCCGTAGTTGTCTACGGCCAGCCAAATGAAGGAAGCGTTCTGGTTGACGTTACTCCGGAAAAGAAGCTGCATATAGAGAAATTCATGAAACAAATGATTGTGGAGGAATGAAGTTGGATATTCAGGTAATAGAAGAGAAGAACAACACCGTCTTGAACCGGCGAGAGCTTGTTTTCAAGGTCCTTTTCGATGAGGGTACGCCTTCCAGAAAGAGCATTGTGGAGAGGCTGGCGGCAACCCAAAACTCCAAGGTAGGTCTGGTTTATGTTGACAACCTTAAGACCGAGTTTGGAAAGCGCGAGACAATCGGATACGCCAAGATCTATGAGAACGCCGAGAGGGCCAAAGAGATAGAGAGATCTCATATCGTTGAGCGAAACACATTCACCAAGCCAGAAGAAGCCAAGACGGAGGCAAGCTAAATGGCTGCTAAGAAGGGCGCCAAGAAGGGCGCAGCTAACGGCCCATCCAGATTCTATGAGCTATCCGGAGACGCCATCAAGTCCAAGAGGGCGGTCTGCCCCAGGTGCGGAAACGGCGTATTCCTGGCGAGCCACACCGACCGGCAGAGCTGCGGCAAGTGCGGCTACACCGAGTTCAAGAAATAGACCTTCCAAGGTCTTTATTCCTGGACCGGACTTTACTATTTTATTTGCTTGCCTATTTATTATCCCACATATTTATTTGCTCATCTATCGCGTGATTTTTGAACAGGTCATGCGATAGGGTACCTATTTAAGATAAAAGCGCTATTAGTATTTAGGTGTTCATTTGGCTGATATTGGTCTATCCACTCCGATTACTCTCTTGATCGCGTTTATAATCCTATCGCAGGCGATAAAGATCGTTAGGGAGTATGAACGAGTGGTAATATTTCGTTTGGGGCGCTTTTCCGGAGTGAAGGGCCCTGGCATATTCTTTATCATACCCATCATCGACCGCGTCATTCTGCTCGACCTGAGGGTCTTTACCATCGATGTGGCCAAGCAGGTGGTCATCACCAAAGATAATGTGAGCGTGGAGGTGGATGCAGTCATCTACTACCGGGTAGTCGACCCGTCCCTGGCTGTCATACAGGTGGAAAATTACAAGCTCGCCACCTCTCTTTTGGCCCAGACCACCTTGCGGGATGTCCTGGGACAGATTGAGCTGGACGACCTGCTCTCCAAGCGCGACGAGCTGAACAAGAAGCTGCAAACGATTCTTGACCAGCATACCGATCCCTGGGGAATCAAGGTTACCGCCGTCACTCTCAGAGACGTTTCTCTGCCCGAGTCCATGAGGCGAGCGATCGCCAAGCAGGCTGAATCGGAAAGGGAAAAGAGGTCGCGCATAATCCTGGCAGACGGAGAATTCCAGGCATCAAAGACCATGACCGATGCCGCCCGGCTTTATGAAGAGGTGCCTGCCGCCCTCAAGCTGAGGGAGCTGCAGACTCTGGTCGATATCGCCAGGGAGAAGACGCTCATCGTGGTCACACCCAGTAGCGACGCTGCTACCGGTTCCATGGTGGGCCTGACCTCCGCCCTGAACCGGGAGCTTTCCGAGAGAGAAGCAACCCGAAAGGACGAGGCTAAGAAAGAAGCACTGAAAGAAGCAATTAACGAGGCTGCAAGAGCCAGGAGATGATAAAATGGGAAAAAGCCGGTCCAGTCCGGAAATCATATGGAGAATGGACCGGCACTCTCCTCCCAGGAAAAAGAGAGAGATTGCTCGACTATTTATCTCGTTCTTGCTGCTATTGCTTACCGCCTTTCCTGCCGCCCAGGCTGCATCAGGATCGATTCTGGCGGTTGATCTGCAAGGCCCCGTCACCCCAGCCAGCGATGATATCGTCTCAGCCGCCTTGCAGGACGCAGAGGCGGGCGGCTTTCAGGCGATCATGCTTTTGCTGGACACACCCGGCGGCGGCCTCACCGAGACCTACGAGATACTCCGGCTGATGGAAGAGACAGAGATGCCGGTAATAGCTTACGTCTATCCTTCCGGTGCCGCTGCCTGGTCGGCAGGGACTCTCATCCTGATGGGCTCAGACGTGGCGGCAATGGCACCGCACTGCATCATCGGCTCAGCCCAGCCTGTGCGGCTCTCGGCGTTAGGCGAATCCGAGCCCATCAATGACAGCAAGACCACCAATGCCATAGTCGCACTGATTGAGGAGAAAGCAAAAGCCCACGGACGAAATACCACGGCGGCGAGGGAGTTTGTCCTCTCCAATCTCAACCTCAATGCCGAGCAGGCGAAGGGTTACGGAGTGATTGATCATATCGCGCCGTCTCCCGAAGCCCTGGCGTTCCAGGTCAACGGCAGCCATATCAAAAATGCCACCTTAGTCACCGCGGCTTCTTCAGTGCAGCATTATCAGCCGCCGCTAAACCTGCTTCTCCTGAAGCTTCTCTCCGATCCGACGCTAGCCGGCCTGCTAATGCTGGTAGGCCTTTATGCTCTGATCTTCGGCCTGTCCAGCCCGGGCATAGGATCAGAAGCCCTGGGCGTTGTCGCCCTCGCTCTGGGTCTGATTGGAATGGGCTACAGCGTGAATGCGGGCGCGATTTTTCTGTTGCTGATCGGCCTGGGACTGATCCTGGCAGAGCTGCACAGCCATTCCTTTGGAGTGCTGGCATTAGCCGGACTGATATGCGTGATTGTGGGCAGCATCCTTCTCATCCCCACCAGCTTTCCCCAGTGGTATGTGCCTGGCAGCTATCAGAGGTCCATGGCAATGACCATTATCCTGCCCTCGCTGATCCTGGGCGCATTCCTGGCTTTTGCCATTTACAAGGTAGCACAGGCCCGATTTGCCCCGCCGGTGCTGGGCCACATCGCCGGAGAAGAGGCAGTGGCCATCGACAGGCTGGAGCCACAGGGCTACGTCCTCTTCCAGGGAGAGTACTGGCTGGCTGAGGCTGAGGAACCGGG
>JAQVZT010000265.1 GCA_028708055.1 Methanothrix sp. | reverse complement strand
ATAGCCTAATTCAAGCTGCCAAGGATAGCGCAAGAGGATTCCGATCTACCAGGAATTTCATTACTACTATTTATCTTAGGCTTGGAAAACTTCATTTCAATCTACCCACATAGAACAGCGAAGAGCCCAAAATCTTTTCGGCAAAGAAAACCATGATAGCAGTCATGGAAGATCAAGACATGCCGCTAGCGAAGAAAGCTGAAGAAAAGTTCTTCTTGAGGCCCACATTCCAGGCTCTTACCATTGGCGTTCCCTTCTGCATCTTCAAGCTGCTCTTCGGCCTGCTTGCCCTGCGAACCGGCGAGCCGAATACCGGCCTTTCTGTTCTAGGTTGGCTGGTGATCGTCTGGTCAATTGCCGACCTGCTCATGAACATGGCCAGAGTCGTCCAGGACCTGGCTGGAATGGAGTCATCCATCGAATACTGTACTATTGCCCAGGCAGGAAGGATTTTCAACCGGGCCAAGCTCTTTCTGGCCATCGACACCCTGGTGACATTTTCGATAATCTGTTTTGTCCTCTGGTCTGGCTGGATTGTATGGCTTAGCCGCTATGAATCATATCTCTGGTATGCAGCCACAACATTAAACCTGATCAGCATATCTACGGTCAACGTCTGGATTGAGCTTTCCAGAGGACGATGAGGACCTCCGCAAGGATCTTCTCAAGGACCTCCACAAGGACCTCCACAAGGACCTCCACAAGGACCTCCACAAGGATCTTCCTCAAGGATCTTCCTCCAAGGATCTTCCTCCAAGGATCTTCCACAATGATCTTTGCCATGAGAAAATGATATATTTTGAAGCTGCATATTATTATGCAAGTGGTTGCGATGAATAAAGACCTGGAAAACCTGCTCTCGGAATTAAAGGCCGTTCATGAGGACCTGCGACTCATACCTACGGAGATGATAGTAGTCTCTGATTGGGTGCGGCTCAAGTGCAGATATGGCTGCAACAATTACGGAAATCACCTGGGTTGCCCTCCTTTTTCTCCCACACCCGCAGAGACCAGGGCGGTTTTATCCGCATACAGAACTGCAGTTTTGGTCCGCTTTGAGGCCAAGCCGGATGGCAAGCTTCCGGCCAAACACGCCAGCCGCGCCTTCTCCAATTCGGTGGTAAAGATGCAAAAGACCGTGGCTGAGCTGGAGCGAGTTGCCTTCTTGGCGGGGTGCTATAAGGCATTCGGGATGAATGCTATGCCCTGCGCTCTCTGCGATACATGCGTGATCGAAGAGATGCACAAGAAGGATCAGGCGGTCTTCGACCTGGATAGTGTAAGATGCAAGAACAAAGAGATCATGCGACCATCCATGGAGGCCTGCGGCATCGATGTCTTCAAAACCCTGCAAAACGCCGGATTCAAGCCGCGGGTTCTCAAGGACTGCAAGGAGACTGTGGAGATCTTCGGCCTGATACTGATCGACTAAAATTTTTCATCACGAATCTATATTTTTGCGATGCCGGATTTACAGCGCACCTATGTATATTCGCTTCTGTAAAGACTCAGGTCGATAGAGGATTCCTAAAAAACCTCATATTTTGCCACAAATACGAGCCAATTACGATACCAGCGAGGTCTTGTAATTTTAAAAATCGAAGTTAATAGGAATCCTCGATAATAATAGCGATGATATTAGCGATTATTGACGATTATAGTGACGATTATTGTGGCGATGCTAATATACCATCACATCATCCTAGGAATCTATGCTTTGGGAATTGATCGGCTCGGGTGCAGCCGTCCTGACCATGTTTGGATTTGTGCCCCAGATCCTCAAGATCCATAAAACGCAATCCGTAGCAGATGTAAGCCTGGGAATGCTCCTGCAGTTCTGCCTGGGTATTTTCCTCTGGCTTCTCTATGGATTGCATATTCATGACAATATCCTCATAGTAGCCAATGCAGTTTCATTTTTCAGCTTGATAGTGGCCATAGGGTTGTTCATTAAATACAGGAAAGTTCGATAACAAATTATATCTGCTATTCTCACAAGACCCTTATCTGATGTCAGGAAGTCCCACAAGGGCAAATGCTAAACCCGTAAAGATAAGCGATGAATCAATTCTGATCACCGGAGGAGCCGGATTTATCGGCAGCCATCTCGTTAAGGCTTTGATGGCGAAAAATGAGGTCACTGTCCTCGATAACTTCAGCTCTGGAAAGAGAGAGCATCTCGCAGAGCATTGCAGTAATCCAGGATTTCACCTGATTGAAGGCGACCTACTTTCGCCCGGCGATCTGGAGAAGGCCCTGAGTTCAGTGGACATGGTCTTTCATCTGGCAGCCAATCCGGATGTAAAGCTTGGCGCAGAGAACACCCGCGTTCACCTGGAGCAGAATGTCCTCGCCACCTACAGCCTTCTGGAAGCCATGAGAAAGAGCGGGGTAAAAAGAATCGCCTTTACCTCCACCTCCACGGTCTACGGAGAAGCGACGGTGGTTCCTACTCCCGAGGACTACGGGCCGCTCCTGCCCATATCCCTTTATGGCGCTTCGAAGCTGGCCTGCGAGGCCCTCATCTCCTCCTACTGCCATACCTTCGATATGCAGTCCTGGATCTATCGCTTTGCCAATATCGTGGGGGAGCGGGGCACGCATGGCGTCCTGGTGGATTTCATCAGAAAGCTGCGGAACAATCCTGCAGAGCTGGAGATCCTGGGGTCCGGCAGGCAGAAAAAGTCCTATCTGGAGGTATCTGACTGCGTGCGGGCCATGTTGCACTGTGTGGAGCACTCGGACCGGCAGATCAACGTCTTCAACGTTGGCACGGAGGACTGTATTGACGTAACCGGGATCGCGGATATCGTCACAAGGCTGATGGGACTTGATGGCGTGCGCTACCGCTACACCGGGGGCTTTGATGGCCGGGGCTGGAAGGGCGACGTCAAGGTCATGCAGCTATCAATTGAGAGGATCAAGAGGCTCGGCTGGCAGCCGGAGGGAGGCTCTGCCAGGGCGGTTGAGATGGCGGTCAAAGCGCTGCTTAATGGTTAGCGGACAAAAAATACGGTCACCATAAAACCCGATTGAACCAGCAAAAAAACGAATACGCAGTTACAAATCCAGGCGCCTGCGCATTATCAAAAAACAAAGAAAAAATGGCACAAACAGCGCACTCTCATTATCTGCGTTGATCATCTATTTTATATTGCTCACTGCCCATTTCGTCTCCTTCCACCAGTCGCCCTCCAGCAGAGTGGCATTGTAGCCCATGAGACGCAGGCTGTAGAAGAGAGAGTAGGCTTGCGGCGTGCCGTAAACGATTACCGTCCCGGTATTCTCCAGACGGCGGTCGAATAGATCCCCGAGCGTTGCCGCATCTTTGATCCGGGAATTGTCAAAGAGCTTGTCCAGGCTCAGGCAGATCGATTCGTTTCCAAGCCTGCTCTGGCCGTATAGAGAGAAATCGCGAGCATCCAGGATTCTGGTGTCGGTCTGCTCCAGCATGCCCTCCAGGCTCTCGGCAGTCACCTGGAGCCAGGGAACAATGCTGGCGGTGTAGTTGGATGGCTCGGGTGCGGGCGCATTCATGGTAAAGGCAACTCCCTCTGCCTGGGCAGCATCCGCTCCTCCATCCAGGAGGCTCACATTATTTTGCCCCAGATAGCATAGAGCCCAGAAGACGAAATAGGCTCCCTCACCGGAGTCACCGTAGATGAGCAGCCTGTCGCCCGGTCTCACGCCGGCGCGCTCCAGAGCTTCTCTGGCAGAAGATTGATCAAGAAGCCCGTTCTTTTGCATGCTCTTCCAGTACAGGATCCTCGCCCCGGGAATGTGCCCGGAGGAGTAATCAGGCTCTGCTCTTACATCGAGAATTACCGGGCTAATGATCTGGCTTCCTGCGGCCTCATCGCTTTTAAGGGAAGATGGGCTGGTGATGAGATTCGGCTCCATGTATCCCTTCTCCGGTGGAGATGGCTTAGCGGTTGACGGCACGCTGACCGTCTGCCCGTTTACCTGAACATTCGACTGGCTGCCTTGCATGGCGTTCATCTGCGCCCTCTCGTAGGCATCCTTCTTTGCCAGCCAGCCGTCGAGGTCGGTCCAATCCGGACAGGTAGGACAGAACTCTCCGGTCTCTGTGCCTGCCAGAGCCGATGATATCAGAAAGTTCAGGAAGACGACCGCCAGCAAGGAGAATGCTAATGCTACAGCTCCTGCTTTTCTCAAACCCTTTCTCAAACCTACAGATCGAGATA